>JBPBQU010000450.1:0-3324 GCA_050955085.1 Janthinobacterium lividum
ATCGCGTCCCTGGACTCGAGCTGGGCCGGGTTGAGCCTCACGATGCCGCTGAAGCAGGCGATCGTCCCCCTCGTCGACGACGTCAGCGACTTCGCCCGCGCCGTCGGGTCGGTCAACACCGTTCTCTTCACCCCCCGTCTGGACCGCCGCGGAGTCCCCGGGCGCCAGGGCGTGCGGTTGCGTGCCGAGAACACCGACGTCATCGGCCTCGTCACGGCCCTGGCCGAGGCCGGTGCCGGGCAGATCCGGCGCGGGGTGGTGCTTGGTGGGGGTGCGACCGCGCGCTCGGCCGTGGTCGCCCTGCTGCAGGCCGGGTGCCCGCGCCCCGTGGTGGTCGTCCGTAGCCTCGACCGCGCGGGCGAGCTGCGTTCGGTGGCCGCCCGTCTCGGCGGGGAGGTCGAGGTGCGGGACTGGTCGGAGCTGGCGGTGGCGCTGAGCGCGGACGTCGTCGTCTCGACGGTGCCGATCGGGGCGTCACCCGCCATGACGCAGGCCCTGCTCGAAGCGTTCCGGCCCGTCTGGTGGCCGCTACTGCTCGACGTGGTCTACGCACCCTGGCCCACCCCGCTCGCGCAGGCGTGGGGAGGGACGGTGGTCGGTGGTTTCGAGATGTTGCTGCACCAGGCGGCGGCGCAGGTGACGCTCATGACGGGCCGGCAGGCTCCCGTCGAGGCGATGCGGGCCGCCGGGCTGGCGGCGCTCGCGGTGCGCGCGCGCACCTGAGATCCCGCAGCGCCCCGGCCGTCTCGGACGGTCACCACGCCTCACCCGTCCGGCGGGTTTGCGGCGTGGTCGCGCTCAAGGCCGCGACCCGCTGCGCCGATGACCTCCACACAGCGCTGATCGACAGTGCTGCGGTGCGCCGTGGGCAGGCGCCGTGGAGGGAGCGAAATGGACAACGCGCGTCAGGGTGGGGCGGATCGGGGTGGACCGCCGGTCGAGGCGTACGTCCCGACGAACATGCGTCTCGGTGGCGGCGACGGTGTCGCCTCCCGACGCGACGTCAGCGCTCTGCTGAGGAACCTGACGTCCGAGGCCGGTGGGGTCGCGCTCGCCCCGGAGGTCGGGTCCTCGCGCCACGCCGGAACCCGCCTCGTGGAGGAACCGCAGGACCCGATGCGTTCGCTGCTGGCCCCCGAGCCCGGGGCCACCTCCGTCACCACCGAGGCGCTCGTCACCACCGGGGGTGAGCAGGAGAGCGTCCAGCTGAGGATCAACGACATCCTCATCGCCGGGTTGGAAGCGGGCGCCTCCGACGTGCACATCACCGTGGGGTCGCAGCCGATGGTGCGACTCTCGGGTGAGCTCGACCCGTTGGAGGACTTCCCGGAGCTCACCTCGACGCAGCTGCAGCAGATGATCTACGCGATCCTCACCCAGAAGCAGCGTGAGGTCTTCGAGGCCAACCTGGAACTCGACTTCGCCTACCAGGTTCCGGGTCACTCCCGTTTCCGGGTGAACATCTACCGCCAGCGCGAATCGCTGGGGGCGGCGTTCCGCCGGATCCCCTACGAGATCAAACCCCTCGAGGAACTCGGTGTCCCGCCGGTCGTGGGGTCGTTCGCGAACCTGCAGCGCGGTTTCGTCCTCGTGACGGGCCCGACGGGTTCCGGTAAGTCGACGACGCTCGCGTCGATCATCGACCTCGCGAACCGGACCCGTAAGGACCACATCATGACGGTGGAGGACCCGATCGAGTTTCTCCATCACCACAAGAGCTGCCTCATCAACCAGCGCGAGGTGGGGGAGGACACCAAGTCCTTCGCCAACGCCCTGAAACACGTCCTGCGCCAGGACCCCGACATCATCATGGTCGGGGAGATGCGCGACCTGGAGACGATCTCGGTGGCGTTGACCGCCGCGGAGACCGGCCACCTGGTGTTCGGGACCCTGCACACCCAGGACGCTGCACAGACCATCGACCGCGTCATCGACGTGTTCCCCCCGCACCAGCAGCAGCAGATCCGCGTCCAGCTCGCCTCCGCGCTCCAGGGTGTCGTCTGCCAGACGCTGTGCAAGCGCGCCGACGGCCGCGGCCGCGTCGCCGCCACCGAGGTGCTGGTCGCAACCCCCGCGATCCGCAACCTCATCCGCGAGGGCAAGACGCACCAGATCGGCTCCGCCATGCAGGCGGGTGCGCAGTTCGGGATGCACACCCTCGACCAGCACCTGGCGGAACTCGTGCGCACCCGTCAGATCACGTTCGAACACGGCCTGGAGAAGTGCCACGCCGCCGACGAGTTCCGTCGCCTGACCGGGCGCTGAGAGAGGACAGACAATGGCGACCGCCACCAAGGCACCCCCCAGGGGTGCGCAGACGGCCTTCGAGTACAAGGCGCGCAACCGCGCCGGCAAGCTGGTCACCGGCACGCTGGAGGCCTCCGACCGCCAGGCCGTCATCGGCCGCCTGACCAGCCAGGGGCTGGCCCCGGTGTCCGTGGATGCCTCGAAGGCCGGCAAGGGTTTCCAGATGGAGATCTCCCTACCCGGGTCGAAGCGGGTGGGGCTGAAAGAGTTGGCCCTGATGTCGCGCCAGTTCGCGACGATGGTCTCCTCCGGGCTCTCCCTCATCAAGTCGTTGTCGATCCTGGCGGAACAGACGGAGAGCAAGCCTCTCGCCGAGACGCTGACCGTGGTCCGCGGCGAGGTGGAGAGCGGAACCTCGCTGTCCACCGCGCTGGCCAAACACATCGACGTCTTCCCGCCGCTGATGATCAACATGATCCGCGCGGGGGAGGTCGGCGGTTTCCTGGATCAGGTCATGCTCCAGCTCGCGGACAACTTCGAGGCGGAGGTCAAGCTCAAGGCCAAGATCAAGTCCGCGATGACCTACCCGGTGGTCGTCTTCATCATCGCCATCGTCGCCGTGGTGGGCATGCTGCTGTTCATCGTCCCCGTCTTCGCGAAGATGTTCTCCTCGCTGGGCGGGAAGCTCCCGCTCCCCACCCAGATCCTGGTGGAACTGTCGCACGCACTGCGGTACGGCGGTCCCCTACTGGTGGTGCTCGCCATCGTGCTCCCGATCATCTGGCGCAAGATCAGGCACCAGCAACGCGTCCGCGACTTCGTGGACCCGTTGAAGCTGAAACTCC
The DNA here is from genome assembly GCA_050955085.1 of Janthinobacterium lividum. Classification (GTDB taxonomy): domain Bacteria; phylum Actinomycetota; class Actinomycetes; order Actinomycetales; family Kineococcaceae; genus Kineococcus. The sequence continues at coordinate 3,093 of JBPBQU010000450.1, forward strand.
CCATCTTCGGGATGCTGACGCAGAAGATCGCACTCAGCCGGTTCACCCGCAACCTGGGCACGATGCTGCACTCCGGGGTGCCGATCCTGCAGAGCCTGGACATCGTCGGGAGCGCGAGCGGCAACGTAGTCATCGAGCGGGCCTCGCAGGACGTCATCGAGAGCGTGCGCGCTGGCCAGTCGCTGGCCGGGCCGCTGGCGCAGCACAAGATCTTCCCGACGATGGTGGTGCA
>JBPBQU010000451.1:0-3314 GCA_050955085.1 Janthinobacterium lividum
TGGAGTCCACCCCGCGCCCGCCCGCCCCCGCACCTGCGAGCCCGAGGACCTCCGAAGCGTTCCCCCGGATGACGCTGGGGTCGTGCTGCAACAGCTCCCGCGCCACCCGGGTGCGGAACTCCAGCCCACCGACCGCGACGGGGTCGAGAACCCAGGCCGTGCCGACGTCGTGGGCGGCCCGGGCCGCGAGGTCCATCGCCACCGCGTGTGGGTCGTCGAGGGTTCCGACGTTGACGAGGACTCCCGAGGCGATACGGGCGAAGTCGCCCGCCTCGTGCACGTTGTCGACCATCGCCGCCGATGCCCCGACCGCGAGCAGCGCGTTCGCGGTGATCGTCTGCACCACCGAGTTCGTGAGGCACTGGACCAACGGCATGGACCGCGCGAGTGCGTCCCGCGCCTGCGCGATCTCGTCCGGGCCCGGAGGCGGACCTGGTGCTACGGCTGCCATGGCGCGACATCCCTTCGTCAGCATTACCTGCGTCAGGTTCGACGGGTGTGTTCTCAGCTCCGTGATCTGCGCGGAGCACCCCGTGTCGCGGGGGACGTTAGCACCCCCTGCCGTTCCGTCAGCCGACGGTGGATCCGGTGCGGGCTATCCACAGGCTGCGGGTCGCCCGCACGACGAGGTCGTCGCGGTGCAGGAGGCTGTCGGGGCCGTCGTCGGCCAGCAACACGTCGAACTGCAAGAGATCGGACGGGGCCACATCTGCCTCGGCCAACCCGGTCAACCCCGTTCGCACCCGTCGCAGGAACACCTGGGCGTAGCGCCCGCTCGCCTCGGGGAGTGGGCGAGAAGGGGCCGGCAGGTCGAGCGTGACCTCACGCGCCACCTCGACCGTGAACCCCGCCGCCGCCAGCCGGGGCCCCCAGTCCGTGCCGAAATGCGGGACCACCTCCACCTGGACGCCACGCAGCGCCGCGTGCACGCGGGCCTCGAAACCGTCGCCGACCGCGTCGGGCAGGAACCGCGGGAAGGAGTCCATCTCGAGCAGGGTGAGCAATCCCCCGGGGCGCAACGCCGCGGCGACGTCGCGCAGGACGCGGTCCGGGTCGGCTACGTGGTGCAGGGACGCCGCGGCCCACACCAGATCGAGAGCAGCACCTTCGGAAACACCGTCGAGAGCATCACCGACGCCACCATCGACAGTCGTGTCGAGGGCGGGCCAGCCCGCGTCGAGGTCGGCCGCGAGGATCTCCACCTGGGCTCCCAGTTCACCAACCGCGGCCCGCAGCCGCTGCAGCATCACCGGGGAGACGTCGACGGCGGTGACGTGGGCGGCGGGGAAGCGGCGCAGCAGCGCGAAGGTCCCACTCCCGGTCCCGGCACCGAGGTCGAGCACCCGCCGCGGCACCCGCTCCCCCGCCACCGCTGCGATCTCCCCGGTCACCTTGTGGAGCTGGTCGCGCAGGACCTCCGCGTCGAGGTCCAGCATCACCGCCAGGTCCGCGTCGCCCCACGCCTCCTGGTCGTGGTCCTGCTTCTGCCCATGCCCATGCCCATGCCCATGCCCATGCTGCTCCATGGCCCGACCGTAGGACACCCAACCGGTGCGGGCGTCGCGGTCGTGCCGGAACAGCACGAACCGAAGCCGGTGCGGACGTTTGCCCAGCGCCGGACGGGGCATCAGGACAGCATGAGCCTTAACATGGCGGGTGCCACGGACCTGCGGATGCCGCAGACCACCGCAGGCCAACACCTGTCGCTGATCGCAGGAGTGTTACTCATCCTGCTGGGGGTCGCGGGTTTCTTCGTGACCGGTTTCGGCGACTGGACGGGCGGAACCCGCGAGCAACAGGTCATCAGCTTCGCCGTGAACCCCCTGCAGAACGTCCTGCACCTCGTCCTGGGCGCACTCGGCGTCCTGGCGCGTACGGGAAAACGGCGGGCTCGGTGGTACGGCCTGCTGCTCGTCGTCGTCGGCGGCGCCCTCTTCGCCTACGGCGCGACCACAGCCGATGGCGGTGGGCACCCGCTCAACCTCAACTGGCCCGTCAGCACCCTGCACGCACTCTTCGCCGTGCTGGGGCTGGTGATCGCGCTGGTACCCGTCCGGACGGGTCGTCCCGCGGGCACCGCCGAACTCCGCTGAGCCCCATGCCCGCCTGAGCAACCGTGCTCCTACGTCCACCGGGACGCACGAGCACGGCGGCAGCTCGGCTCACGTCATGACCATCGACCGATCAGGACGCCGCATCCCCGGCGGTGCGGGCCTGCTCCCACAGGTCGACGCCGGAATCGACCGCGAACTCGTCGATGGCGCTCAGCTCGTCGTCGGAGAAGTCGAGGTTGGCGAGCGCCGCGACGTTGTCCTCGACCTGCTTCACCGAACTCGCCCCGATGAGGGTCGTGGTCACCCGTGGGTCACGCAGCACCCAGGAGAGCGCGAGCTGGGCCAACGTCTGCCCCCGCCCCGCCGCGATCTCCTGCAGCCCGCGGATGCGCCCCAGTGTGTCCTCGTTGAGGATCGACGGGTCGAGGGATTTCCCCTGTGCCGCACGGGAGTCTGCCGGGATCCCCCCGAGATAGCGGTCGGTGAGCAACCCCTGGGCCAACGCCGTGAACGGGATGCACCCAACCCCCTCGGCGGCCAGGACGTCGAGCAACCCGGACTCGATCCACCGGTTGAACATCGAGTACGAGGGCTGGTGGATGAGCAGCGGGGTGCCCAGCTCGCGCAGGATCCGCGACGCCTGCACCGTCCGTTCCGGGCCGTAGGAGGAGATCCCGACGTAGAGCGCCTTGCCGGAGCGGACGATCGCGTCCAGCGCGCCCATCGTCTCCTCCAGCGGGGTCTCCGGGTCGGGGCGGTGGTGGTAGAAGATGTCGACGTAGTCGAGGTTCATCCGCTCCAGCGACTGGTTCAGCGACGCCGTCAGGTACTTGCGCGAACCGTGGTCGCCGTAGGGGCCGGGCCACATGTCCCAACCGGCCTTGGAGGAGATGACCAGCTCGTCGCGGTAGGGCGCGAGGTCCTCCTTCATCAACCGGCCGAAGTTCGTCTCCGCCGCACCGTAGGACGGTCCATAGTTGTTGGCGAGGTCGAGGTGCGTGATACCGAGGTCGAACGCGCGGCGGACGATGTCGCGCTGGGTCTGGAAGGGTTTGTCGTCACCGAAGTTGTGCCAGAACCCCAGCGACACCGCGGGGAGTTCGAGGCCGCTGCGGCCGCAGCGGCGGAAGGGCATGGACTCGTACCGTCCAGCGTCAGCGATGTAGGTCACAAGCGACGATCCTGGCACGGCCGCCCCGCGTCGGGCACGAGAACCCACGCCCAGCTTTGGAACTCCCGCCGCCGCCGTCCCGGCCCTCG
>JBPBQU010000452.1:0-3282 GCA_050955085.1 Janthinobacterium lividum
TGGGCACGGGCGAGCGGGTCCTCTCACTCGTGCCGTTGCCGGTGCCCGGGGTGGAGGACCCCGACGATCCCGGGTTCGCGCTGGCCACCGCGACCGGCGTCGTCAAACGCGTGGTCCTGAGCGACCTCGGGACACGCGAGGAGATCGACGTCATCACCCTCAAGGACCTGGGCGCGCGACAGAAGGACGAAGTCGTCGCCGCCGTGCAACTGATAACCGGGTCCGAAGACCTCGTCCTCATCTCCACCGACGCCCAGCTGCTACGTTTCGCCGCCTCGCTGGTGCGCCCGCAGGGGCGGGCCGCGGCGGGGATGCAGGGGATCCGGTTGAACCCCGGTGCCCGGGTGGTGTCGATGAACGCCGTGTCGGGCAGTGCCTCGCCGGGCGCGGTGGGACCCGAGGGCGCGGCGGGACCCGAGGACGCGGAGGGTGTCGTCGTCACGATCGCCGGGGACTCCGGCGCGTTACCCGGCACCCAGCTGGGGTCGGCGAAGGTGACGCCGCTCTCGGAGTACCCGAGCAAGGGCCGGGCCACCGGAGGGGTGCGCTGTCACCGTTTCGCCCGGGGCGAGGACACGCTGCTGCTGTCCTGGGCCGGTCGCGGTCCCGCCGAGGCGGCCACCCCGACGGGGACGGCCGTCTCGCTGCCGCAGACCCCGGGACGGCGCGACGGTTCCGGATCGGTCCTGGACAAACCGGCCGCGGCACTCGCCGGGGCGCCGATCGTCTGAGGGGTCGTGGCTGCGAGGGGGCCCTCGGGTGGGGCGGGCCGTGGAGCGGGTCCGACGATCGACGACGACACGAGGAACTGAGGGTGTCCGGGGTGCTCGCGGGCGCTAGCGTCGCGGCCAGGCCCCGAGCGCGGGGCACCCCTCCCCCTCGAGGTGCGTCGTGATCTGGTTCGACTGCGGTCCCGAAACCGGCGATCTGCTCGGCAGCGACGACGTGTCGCAGACCCTGTTGGCGTTCACCCGCGACTGGTTCGAGCAGTTCGGTGACGAGACGACGTCGGTCGCGGTCAGCACCGGACACCCGAGCAGGCCGGACGGCTGGATGGACGTACGGGTGCTCTGCTGCGTTCGACACGGAGTGCTCCCGGAGATGACGCGCCCGCTCTCACCCCTGCGGCCCGGCCTCCTCGATCTGCTCATCCAGGTCCAGCACCTCGGTGAGCTCGCCGGTGCGGTGTGCGAGGCGCTCGTCGCCGACGCGCCCGCGGTCTTCGTCGACATCCGGGTGGATCCGGCCGCCGTGCCCGGGGTGCAGTCCCGCCCCGACGTCATCGACCTCCGTGGACGTCCGTCGCGGTGGGGCGACGCCCTCAGCCACCCGGGGCGCTGACACGACATCCGGGGACAGGAACCCACTCACGACACGAACGAACTCCTCGGCGTCGTCCAGCCACGGCAGGTGACCGGCTCCGGGTTGGAGGCGGAACCGGGCGGTGCGGAGAGCCCGGCGAGCTCGGAGACCATCCGGGGCGGGCTGTTGACGTCGACCTCGCCGGCGAGCACCAGCACGCTTGCCGATGACCGGGCCAGCGCCGCCCTGGTCCTCGCGGGGTCGAAGGCACCCGGAGCGGCGAAGGCGAGCGCGGCGGCGTCGTCACGCTGTCCCCATGCGGCGTGCTGGGCGCGCGCGGTCTCGTCCCAGCGGCCGTAGCGGAAGGGGGCGATGGCCTGCTCGACCTCGGGAGTGACCTCGCCGGCCAGGACCGCCTCCAAGGCGGTCGCGGCCGCCGCGAACCAGGGTTCGCCGCGGCGCAGCTGCGCCACCGCCCGGCGGTCCTCGGAGGAGACGGTCAGGCCGACCGCCGCCGGGCTGGGGGCGATGAGCGCGAGTTTTGCGAGCCGCTCGGGATGGTGCTGGGCGTAGAGCAGCGCCAGGTTCGTTCCCGCCGAGTGCGCGAGGACGTCGAACCGGTCCAGATCGAGGTGCCGCCGCAACCGTTCGACGTCGTCGACCAGCCGATCGCAACGGCAGCAGGCGGGGTCGAGGGGGAGCGCGTAGCGGCCGCTCCCGCGCAGGCCCGCCACGATGAGTTGCCGGTGCGCCGAGAGCCCCCCGAGGTCACCGAGGTAGGCACCGTCCTGCAGTGGACCGCCGGGCAGGCACACCAGCACCGGCCCGCTTCCGACGCGGCGATAAGCCAGCACCGTGCCGTCACCGGCACGGAAGGAGCCGTCACCGTCGGGGTCGACACTCACCGTGCGCTCCACCGGGCAGGCGCAGGGGCGGCGTCGCCGTAGGCGATCGAGACGAAGCCCTCGTCGACATCGAGCAGCCTGCCCCCGGCAGCGATCACCGCCTCCACCTCGGTTGCGAGGCGACGATAGGCGACCGCGGCCTGCTCCAGGTCGGCGGCGCCGTCGGCGGTGTGCTGGAACAGCAGCACGTCCCGGGTCCGCACGAGCCTGCCGTCGTGCAGGGCGTGCAGTCGCAGCGGGCTGCCCTCGGCCACCAGGTCGAAACCGTGCCCCACCCGGGACGCACTCAGCCCCCACCGCTGCGCTCGGGTTCCGGGGGCAACGGTGACCAGCTGCCGGGCGATCTCGGCGAGAAGCTCGGCGGGAACCTCGGGGCCCCCCAGCTGGACCAGGACACCGCCCACCGCTCCCCGCGCCCGGGAGGGGGTGGCGAGCAGGGGTGTGGAGATCGCCGCGCGGACGTCGAAGAGTTCTTCCCCGGGTTGTGGGACCCCCTGGAGGACCCGCAACCGCCAGCCCCCCTCCCGGGGCAGGGGTGGGGGTGGAACCGGCGTCGCGGCGGGAGCGGGGGCGACCTGAGCACGTCGGCGGCGTGAAGCGCGCGCCGCGAGCAGGTGCCCGTTGTGCATCGGCTCCAGCAACCACCAGCCGGCAGTGTGTGCGGCGCTCAGTTGCGCCGCCAGGTCGCGCACCGATACGACGATCTCGGGCAGGTCGAGCGCGTGCTCCAACTGCCAGCGGTGACGCTCGCTGTGCGCCGAACCCCGCCAGGGTGACGCCGGGTGGGGTCGGTTCTCGGATCCAGCCATCACCGTCATGCTGCTACCTCCGCGCGTCGGCGGCGGCGGCGGTGGGTGATCGGCGATACGCCGAGCCGGCACCAGCGCGACGCTGCCCGCACGTCATCGGGGTCGACGGGGTCCGCGAGGTCTCGGGTCCGGCGCCGACGTCGCCATGGTGGCACATGCAGAGCAGGCGGGCACCAGCCCGAGAGAACTCCGGCGTGCCGTCTCGGTGCTCTCGCGATCCAGACGCTGCCGACGTCTGCGCCCCCTCGGGGGCCGTACCCCGGACC
>JBPBQU010000453.1:0-3279 GCA_050955085.1 Janthinobacterium lividum
GGATCACGTTGTTCGAACTGACCCCCGTGGAGGCCTCGCTGGAAGAGGCGTTCATGGAACTGACCGCCGACGCGGTGGAATATCGCGCCGTCACCGACCGGACGGAGAACGCAGCATGAGCGTCGACACCCAGAACCCGTCCACCGGGGCCGCTACATACCGCCCCGCCGGGCCCACGTTGAGCGTGACCTTCCCCCGGGTGTTGGCCGCGGAGTGGGTCAAGTTCCGCACGTTGCGCTCCAGTTGGATCGTCCTGCTCGCCGCGTTCGTCGCGATGATCGCCTTCGGTGCGTTGATCGGTTACAACACCGCCGCGCACTGGGGTGGAGACCTCGACCAGGAGGACCGGGTGGCATCGGCGTCGCTGCAGGGGCTCTACCTCGCCCAACTGCTGATCGGGGTGCTGGGCGTGCTCTTCGTCTCCGGGGAGTACACCACCGGCATGATCCGCTCGACGTTGGCGGCGGTACCGACCCGGGTGCCGGTGGTAGCCGCCAAGGCCGTCGTGTTCGCCGTGGTGACGCTGGTGGCGTTGGTCCCGGCCTCGTTCGCCGCGTTCTTCGCAGCGCAGGGTTTCCTGCGCCACTACGGGCACGGCACGGCGCTGACGGCGCCGACCGCGCTGCGGGTGATCTTCGCCACCGCGATCTACCTCGCGCTGATCGGACTGCTCGGCGGCGCGTTGGGGTGGATCGTGCGCAGTACCCCGGGCGGTATCTCGGCGCTCGTCGCGCTGCTCCTGGTCGTGCCGGTCATCCTGCAGGTGCTGCCCGGTGCATGGGTCAAGGACGTGGCCAAGTTCCTGCCCAGCCAGGCTGGGGAATCCTTCTACGCCACCCTGCGGGGTGAGAACGCGCTCAACCCGGGCATCGGCCTGCTCGTCCTCGTGCTGTGGGTCCTCGCCGGGCTGGCTGTCGCCGGGGTGCTGCTCAAGCGGCGTGACGGCTGACTCGTGGTCCCTCCCCGGTGCTCCTGCACCGGGGAGTTCACCGGGTCCGGATGCACCAGGATGGGCTGATGGACGTCATCGGGGGCCAACCCGAGCCGGCAACCGGCCGCCTCGGCGTCCTTCGCCGTTTCCTCCGGCGACCTGTGTTGATGGATGTCGTGGTCGTCGTCCTCGTTCTGGGGCTGGCTCGGGCGCAGGAGACCGAGGACCTGCCGGGGGTCTACACCCCGTGGATGAGCGTGTTCGATCTGGCGTTGGCGCTGCCCCTGCTGTGGCGCCGTCGCCGACCCGCGCTGGTCTTCGCCATCATCTCCTTGGTGGCGCTGCTCCAATGGCTGACCGCGACACAGGCGGGCGGCGACTTCGCCGTGCTGGTGGCCCTGTTCGCGCTGGGCGGGTACGAGCGACGACGCCGGTTCATCGCCGCAGGTGTGGTGGTCGCCCAGGTCGGGATCGTTCTGGCGGTGTTGCGCTGGGCGCCGATCGAGCACCGGTTCAGTGCCGCCACCCTGCTCACCGGGACGGTCACCGCTGCCTGGGTGCTCGGTGTCTACACCCGTACCCGACGGGCGTATCTGAGTTCGGTGCTGGAGCGGGCGGCCACCGCCGAACGGGAGCGTGACCAGCAGGCCATGCTGGCCGTCGCCGCTGAACGCAGCCGCATCTCCCAGGAGATGCACGACATCGTGGCGCACAGCCTCTCGGTGATGATCGCGTTGAGCGACGGGGCGGGCGCGGCGATCGAGCGCGACCCGGAGGCTGCCCGGACCACGATGGGGCAGGCCTCGGCTCTCGGCCGGCAGGCGCTGGGTGAAGTGCGCCGACTGCTCAGCGACGAGCACACACCGAACGGGCTGGGTGACGGGGAGATGGTGCCCCAGCCGGGCATCGCGCAGATCGACGACCTGGTCGCCCAGGTCCGCTGCGCAGGTCTACCCGTCGACCTGCGGGTAAGCGGTGAACCAGCCGAACTGGCCCCTGGGGCCCAACTGGCTGTTTACCGGATGATCCAGGAGGCGCTCACCAACGTGCTCAAGCACGCTCCCGCCGCCGAGCACGCCACGGTCAGCCTGCGCTACCACCGCGGCGGCGTCGTCCTCGAGGTCGAGAACGACGACACGTCAGCGCCGCAGCGTCGCATGGTGTCCCTCACGTCGGCGGGTCGTGGATTGACGGGGATGCGCGAGCGGGCGGCGGTCTTCGGCGGCACGGTGGATTTCGGGCGCAGGAACGAGGGTGGCTGGCGCATCGTCTCCCACCTTCCCCTCGAGGAGGCACCGCGATGACGATCACCATCCTGCTCGCCGACGACCAGGCGCTGTTGCGACAAGGGTTTCGGATGGTGTTGTCGGCTCAGGAGGACCTGGAGGTGGTCGGTGAGGCGGGTGACGGTGCCGAGGCGGTCCGGATGACGCGCGCGCTGCGACCGGACGTGGTGCTGATGGACGTGCGGATGCCCGGGACCGACGGGATCGCGGCGACCCGTCAGATCGTGCGTGAGGTGCCCTCAGCGAAGGTCATCATCCTGACCACCTACAACGTCGACCGCTACGCCTTCTCCGGCTTGAACGCGGGAGCGAGCGGGTTCCTGCTCAAGGACATCCTGCCGAGCGAGCTGGTGACCGCGATCCGGTCGGTGGCGAGCGGCGACGCGGTGATCGCGCCGAGTGTCACCCGCCGACTGCTGGAGGTGTTCGCCCAGCACCTCCCAGACGGCACCGACGACGCCGCACCCCCGACGGTCGACGTCCTGGGGGCACTCACCGACCGGGAGCGGGAGGTGTTCCAGCAACTGGCCGCCGGATCGTCGAACGCGGAGATCGCGGCCAGTCTGGTGCTGGCCGAAGCCACGGTGAAGACACACGTCGGACGCATCCTGGCCAAGCTCGACTTACGTGACCGGGTGCAGGCCGTGATCCTCGCCTACGAGAGCGGGATCACCCGCCCCGGCACCTGACCGGGGCGGGATGGGTGAGCGTCGTTCAGACCCGGCACGACCCGTCCGGCTCAGGTCGTCGTGGCCGTCCCCGAGCTGGTGGAACCCTGGGACGTGGTGGTCGGAGCACCCTGCCCGCCTTGAACGCCCTGCCCGCCTTGAACAGCCTGCCCGCCCTGACCAGCCTGCCCGCCCTGAACAGCCTGCCCGCCCTGACCAGCCTGCCCGCCCTGACCAGCCTGCCCGCCCTGAACAGCCTGCCCGCCCAGACCAGGGGGCATCCCGCCGCCCGGTGGCAGCTGTCCGGTGGAGCCTTGTCCGGTGGAGCCCTGCCCGGTCGAGCCCTGTCCGGTGGTCCCGCCTGGAGCCTGACCACCACCACCGGGCCCACCAC
>JBPBQU010000454.1:0-3278 GCA_050955085.1 Janthinobacterium lividum
ACCTGGGCCGCGGCGACAGCATGTCGGTATACGTGTTCTACCTCCCGCCCGGCACGCAGTGGGCGCCGGAGACGACCTTCGCCGAGGCCCGGCGCCACGGGCTGACGTTCCTGTGGTTGCAGACGGGGTACGGGGCGCCGTGGTCCGGCGGAACCCAGGGGTCCGCGGACATCAGCCGTGACCCCAGCAGTGGTGACTCGATGACGGTGGTGGTGGGCTCGACCGCGGTGGGGGTGCAGTACCAGGCGGGGGTGACCCGGTTGGCGTGGTCATATCGCTCAGAGGATGCCGGCGTTGACGTTGCTGACTACAACATCACGGTGATGAGTGCGCATGCGCCGCGGGCTTCAGTGGAGCTGCTGATGAGGGACCGCGCGATTGCTTGCCTAGGCTGAGGCCGTCCGCTCATCCGTAGTCGACGTCATAGAGGTGACCGCGACATCGCGCGCAGCGGTATGACCGCGCGGTTGCTGCTGGAGGGACGGTGCGGCGGAGTACTCAGCGGTCGACGGGTCAGCGGGGGGTGATCATGATGCGCTGCCGGGAGGTAGTGGCCTGGGTCCACGCGGCTTCGACGTCGTCCAGGGCGACCGCGCGGGCGTCGATGTCGAAGGTGCCCGCACTGATCCGCTCGGCGAGGTCGAGCAGCTCGGCGAGGATGGCTGAGGTCGAGACCGACCCCTGCCCGCTGCCGATGAGCTGCAGGCGGGTAGCTCGTAAGGCTGCGGAAGGCAGGGGGCAGGTCGCGCCGGCCACCGATCCGATCTGGATCCAGTTCAGCTGCTGGTCGTCGTCGCGGCGGGCGGGAACGATGGCGCGCAGGGCGGCAGTGGCGGGTTCACCCCACAGGTAGTCCAGGACGACGTCGACGTCGTGGCCAGCTTCAGCCAGTCGGGCGTCGGTCTCGTCCGGGTCGCCGCAGAGGTCGATGAGGTGGTCAGCGCCCAGGGCCCTCAGGTCGGCGAGCTTGCTGGTGTCGCGTCCGACGGCGGTGATGGTCGAGGCGCCGAGGTGGCGTGCGACCTGCACGGCCAGGCGTCCGGCGTTGCCGGTGGCGCCCAGGATGAGCACCTTCTGGCCGGGGGTGAGCTGGGTGCGGCGCCGCAGGGCCACCCAGGAGGACATGGCCGGGTTCATGGCGGCGGCGATCTGCACGGGGTCGCATCCCTCGGGCAGCACGATGCTGCGCCGGGTGTCGATGATCGTCTGCTCGGCCATCGAGCCCAGTGTGGTGTCGGGCAGGACGAAGTAGCGCAACGCCCCGCCGGCGTCGCGGCCCACGCCGTCGATGCCGGGGACCAAGGGCAGCTCGTCGGTGGAGGTGTAGTGCGTGCCGTCGGCCTGGGAGCGCACCCGCGGGTGCAGGCCGGCAGCCAGGACCTCGATGACGGTCTGGTGGTCGCTCCGCAGAGGCGGTAGAGGGAAGTCCTGGACGCGGGGAGGGGTGGTGAACGATGAGACGACGGCGGCACGCATGGCGACTCCCTCAGGTAGTGGTTGGTGTTACGAACCAATGTAGTTCGTGACACCAACTGTTGCAAGTAGGCTGCTCCGCATGAGTGACGAGAGCGGTAGCCCGCTGGAAGCGTCGGCACCGGTCGACGGGTTGGTCGATGCGCTGGTGCAGGCGTCGTTCACGACGATGGGCGTGCTCAGCCGGGTTGCGGGCGAGCACGACGTGTCCCTCACTCAGTTGCGGGTGCTGGCGATCTTGCGGGACCGGCGGGTGACGATGTCCGCTCTGGCTGAGCACCTAGGGTTGGAGAAGTCCACGATGAGTGGGCTGATCCAGCGCGCTGAGGGTCGCGGTCTGGTGCAGAGGGGCCGCGGTCTGAGCGACGGCCGCGCTGTCGAGGTGTTCCTCACCGACCGCGGGATGGTGCTGGCCGAGCAGGTCGGCGCGGACGTCCGAGGGCTCATGACTCCGTGGACCGCCAGGCTCGACGCCCCGGATCGTGCGCTGTTACAGCAGCTGCTCGCGCGCGTGCTGGGTGGGTGAGGGGCCGGGTTGGTGCACCGGGGCTCGGTGACTCCTCTCGCCCGGTGCAGTTGATCAGTAGATCTGATCAGCCGGCGAGCGGGCGGACGGAGTCGATTCTCGGTCGAGATCAGCTCCGACGAGCGGTGATCGCCATGCTCGCTAGGCATCCACCTCTCTACATGACCGGGCGTCCGTTCAGGATTGCGCAGGAAGGTCGAGGGGGCGTTTGTAGTACCCCCACGGGAACATCGCGGTCTTGATCAGCGTCCAGCCCTCTCGTTCCAGTCGACGGCGAGCCGTCGGGTTCCAGGGTTGGCGCAGGTGTTCCCACTGATGGTCGGAGGCTTCGACCAGGTGGTAGAGGGTGCCGTAGTCCACGACGTGCCACCCTCGTCGACCTTCGTGCGCGAGCACGGCCATCTCATCGAAAGCGGTCAGCGGAGTCAGGATGCGTCGGGGACGCCCATCTGTCCCGATTCCGCCGTCGTCGGCCGACTTGCTGGTCGGGGTGCCGAAGCGCTGCTGGGCGGCCTGCTTGCTGACGCCCAGCAGGCTGCCGATGGTGTCCCAGCGGTGGCCGGCGGAGCGGGCACCGTCGATGGAGGCTCGCAGCAGTCGAGTCGTCTCCTCGGCCGCTGCTTTGCTCGCTGTCACGAGCTGCAGGGTGACGGCGGGGTCATCGCTAGGATCACCGGTCGTCCCGGCCGCTTCCAGCACGGCTGCGGCGATGCGCTCATGCAGACGCGCGGTCACTGCCTGGTCGAGGTCGTCAGCGACGCTCACCGGGAGGGGTCCTGGTCGGGACGACTGAGGGGCTCGAGGCCGTCGAGGACCTCCCGTTCGTGCTGGAGAGTCTGGGCGTTGCGGCGTTGGGACCTGATGGCGAGGCCGCCGAGGTAGCCACCGAGGCCGATGACGATCAGCGTGAGAACGGCCTGCAGGGGGCCAGAGGTGGTGCCGGGGATGAGGACGGTCACGCAGAAGAGGCAGAGAGCCAGCATCAGCCACAGGTTCGGGCCGGGGTTGCGTGTAGTCATGCGTCAAGGATGCCTTGACGCCTTGAGCTCGTCAAGACCCCCTTGACGTTTTATTACCTTCGTCGACGCGGCTCGACGCTGAGCGGCTCGGCCCAGCATCGAAGTGGCCATCCGCAATTCGACAGATCCGGGTGGTCGACGACGTCCACGACAGCGTCATGACCGCAAGGTCATAAGTCCTGGTTGCGGGTCCTCGTCAACCAGGACTCCGTGAGCTGTGACCACTCCCGGACGTAGTTGGAGGCGGAAGGTCGTCCCAG
>JBPBQU010000455.1:0-3272 GCA_050955085.1 Janthinobacterium lividum
CGTGACGGGTCAAACCCGGAAACGGGTGATCGCGAGCTGCAGGTCGTCACCCATCTTGGTGATGGCCGCGATGGCTTCCTGGGACTGCGCGATCCCGGTGGCGCTCGAGGCGCTGGCGCTGGTCACCGTGGTGATGTTCTCCGCGACGAGCCGACTCCCCCGAGCGGCTTCGGTGACGCTTCGGGCCATCTCCGCGGTGGTGGCGCTCTGCTCTTCGACCGCAGCGGCGATGGTGGTCTGGAACTCGTCGATGCGGCCGATGACCCCGGTGATACGGGAGATGGCGACGACCGCTGCGGTGGTGTCGAGCGCGATGCCCTGCACGCGCCGACTGATCTCCTCCGTCGCCCGGGCGGTCTCGCGGGAGAGCTCCTTCACCTCGCCGGCCACCACCGCGAAACCCTTGCCGGCCTCACCCGCCCGCGCGGCTTCGATGGTCGCGTTCAACGCCAGCAGATTGGTCTGCTCGGCGATCGCGGTGATGGTCTTCACCACGTCGTTGATCTGTGCGGAGGACTCCCCGAGCTGGGTGACCACCGAGGTGGTCTCACCGGCCAGTCCGACCGCTTCCGCCGCCACCTGCGCCGCGTGGGAGGCACTGCGAGAGATCTCCTCGATGCTCAACCGCATCTCCTCGGCTCCCGCCGCGGCAGAGGTCATGTGTCCGATGATCTGCGTCGTCGTGTCCTCGGCGCTGACGGCCCGAGCCTGGGTGTCCTGCGCGTTCTCGCCGATCCGCACGCTGCTCTCCGTCAACGCCTGTGACGCACCCGCCAACGACGCTGCTTGTCGACCCACCTCGCGGACGGTGGCCGCGATGGTCTCCGTGAAACGGTTGAACGCGGCGGCGACGTCGGTCAGCTCGTCACGTCCGGTGACCTCGACCCGCCGGGTCAGGTCACCGTCGCCGTCGGCGATCTGTGCGAGACCCGTGCGCAGCTCCTGCAACGGGCGGGTCACCGACCCTACGATGAGGACGGCCGCAGCCAGGGCCAACCCCAGGCCACCGGCGGCGGCGAGCAGAACGAGGCGACCGGTCCGGTGCTCGGCTGCCAGGGCAGCGTCGCGGGCCGCCGCGCTGCGGGTCGTCACCGAGTCCGCGATCTGACTGATGTCGTCGGCGATCTTGGCGAAGAGTTGCAGCGACTGCCCGGAGGCCAGGTCGTTGGCGGCGGCGATCGACTCGGGGCTGCCTTGGAGGTACCCGGCGTGGATCTTCTCGTCCATGCTCATGAACGCGTCGAAGTTGGTCTGCGCGTCGGCGAGCAGGTCCCTTTCCCGGCGCTCCAGCGCCGCGGTCGACAGCCGCTGCAGGTCTTCCTCGAAAGCAGCCGTGGACGCCAGGAACGCCTTCCGTTGATCACCGTCCTCGGCGGCGCCCGGAACACCACGGACGGTGTCGAAGGCGTAACCGGTCTGCCACCCGGCGAAGTCCGCGGTGCGGAACTTCGCCTGCATGGCGTCGTGGGTGAGCACGATCGAGCGCCCGACCCCCTCGGTGGAGGTGCTCGCCCGGTCGAGGCCCACCACGGCGAAGGCGGAGACCAACCCGAGGACGGCGCTCAACACCCCGACGCATGCGGCCAACCGGACCCGGATCGACGTTGAACGCAACGCAGGCATCTTCGTCCCATCCCCTCACTCGTCCTCCAGGAGGTGGCATCGACGTCATGCCGCCCCGCCTTGACCCACTACGGCTGGGAAGACCGTGCGGGAGTCAACGAGCACCGCACCACCCGTAGGCTCAACGGCGTGCTGGTCGTCCACGGACTCTGGACCCGCGCGGGGACCCTCGCGCTCTGGGTCGAAGCGACCCGCCGGGCCCCGGGTGCGGCCCGGACCCAGGACCTCGCCCAGCTCAGCGCCCTGGCCCCCGACGCCGGTCACCTCGCATCGGCCCTGCACCGGGGGATCGCCCGCACGTTGACCATCTCCTTGCCCTGCACACCCGCTGGTCGCCCGGCCAGTTCGACGGGGCGCCCGCGTGCGGACCTGGTGCTGGCCCCGACGGGGGTGGAGGTCGTGGAACTGCGCGGTGACGCCGTCCTCGACGTGCTCGCCGACGTCCACGTTCTCGCCCGTGAGGTCACGAGCGACGGGTTGCGCTGGCTCGCCCACGTGGCTCATGGTGCCCGCACGGCCCTCGACGGCGGTCGCGTCGTCCCGGACGTCAGCCCGGGGGCGGGTGCTCCGGACCAGCACTTCGCCCAGTGGGTGCCGTTGCCCGACCGGAGATTCCACCGCTGGCGCGCGAGTGTCGCCCAGGCCGCGCCGCCCGTCCTGCGCGCCGAGGTGGGCGCCCGCCACGAACCACCACCGGACGCCACCGCACTGCTCGACGAGGTGTGCGGGCTGGTCTGCGACCTGCTCGCCGCCCGCCGGATCGCGGGGGTGCCCGGGCCCGCGCACCCCCACGACGGGCCGACCTCACCGGCCGTCCGGGGTTGGCTGGACAGCCTGCGCACCGGGGCGCCGATCCCCCTGGACACCGCCGCCGTCGTGTCGCTGACCCGCCGGGTGCGGGAATGGCAACGCAGCGGCGAGAACTCGGGGTACGACCTGGTGCTGCGCGTCGTCGAGCCCGAGCCCTGGGAGGACCTCGACGACGGTCTCCTCGCCCCCGGTGAACAGGCGGGGCCCGGGGACGTGTCCTGGCGGTTGCAGGCGCGGTTGCGCCCCCTCGACGACCCGAGCCTCACCCTGACCCTGGAGGAGGCCCGCGCCGAGGGCGGGCGCACCGGCGGGGGTGAGAACGATGGGGACCCCCTCCTGGTGTTGCTCACCGCCACGGCCCGCGCCGGCGCGGTGCACCCGCCGCTGCGGACGTTGCTGGGCGGTTCCTCCGATGCGGCCTCCACGGCCGGGGTCGAGCTCGACATCGCGCAGCTGCTGGATCTCGTCGAGGTCGGTGGCCCCCACCTCGCGGCGGCCGGCATCGCGGTGCAGCTGCCGCGGCACTGGAGCCGCAAGGCACTGTCGTTCTCCCTCAGCGCGAGCGCGGCGCAACCCGGGGCGATCACCGACCCCCAGTTGCGCAAGGACGACCTCGTGTCGTTCCGGTGGCAGGCCGCCCTCGGGGACACCGAGGTCAGCGAGGCCGAACTACTGGCCCTCGCCCGCTCGAAATCGCCACTCGTGGCGTTCCGTGGCGAGTGGGTCCATGTCGATCTCGAATCGCTGCGCCGCAGCGCGGAATTCCTGCGCACCCGCGGCAACGGCCGCGCCTCGGTCGTCGACGTCCTGGGCGCGATCGGTTCGGCACGCGGCATTCC
>JBPBQU010000456.1:0-3252 GCA_050955085.1 Janthinobacterium lividum
AGCGACGAAGTGGGTGTACGCCTCGGCGCCGAAGGTGCCATTGTCGTTGACGTAGGCACCGACACCGTCGATGGCGATGAGGATCCGCACGCACGCGCCGAACGGGTCGGTCGTGCTGAAGTCGCCGTTCAGGACACCCGCCTCGATCAACCGGAGGAGCCGGGCGCGGCCCAGTGCCTCCTGCTCCTCCAGTGCCTGGGCGAGGGGAGGGGTGAAACGCGACAGATGCCTCGCGTTCAACCAGAGGCGGGCGAGGGGCCGCGACTCCTGGTTCTGCGCGGCGGAGCTCATGCGGGCCATCCGTTCCAGCGGGGAACCGTCCGGGGGGATGAGCTGTTCTCGCTCGGCAGTGACGGCGCGCGTGAAGGCCGCGATCACCAGGTCCTGGGCGATGGGGAAGTAGTGCGTGATCAGTCCCGGGCGGACGCCGAGTCGGTCGGCGACGGCTCGGAGGGTGATCGACTCCAACCCGTCGTCGAGAGCGATCGAGGACGACGCGGCCAGGATCTCCTCCCGGCGCTCGTCGGGCCGTTTGCGGGACCGGGGGGCTTCCGTGCTTGACACCATGACGTACACGTTATTAGCTACGTGACCAACAGTGCGTTGGTCATCCGACCAACAACGTCGGGGGGCAGGCCGACGGCACGACGGCAGCAGGTGAGATCCCAGGAGGCCCGCTGTGTCCGCGACGCCAGACCCCCGCGACCCCGAGATCGCGAACGTGTCCGCACGGCCCGCAGCGTTCGCGTCCGCCATCCCGGAGACGCAGAACGAAGACGTCGTCGAAGTCGCCACCCGAGCAGAGGTGCGCGGCATCGAACTCGTGGCAGCGGGCGACCGCTACGGACGGGCGCGTGACCTGTTCTCCGTGTGGGCCGCACCCAACGTGAGCGTCCTGAACTTCACCATCGGCGCGACGATGATCCTGCTCGGACTGCAACTGTGGCAGGCGGTGCTGGTGATCGTGGCCGGCGCTGTCCCCTGGGTTCTCCCCGGTGTGCTGGCCATCAGCGGCCCGGCGGCGGGCACGTCGGGTTCGGTCATTACCAGGGCGATGTTCGGGATCCGGGGCAACAGACTCGTCGTCGGGTTCACCGGCTGGTTCATCTCCGCCATCTTCCTGGCGCTGAACTGGCTGGCGTCCTCGTTCATGGGGGCGGACCTGTTGTCCCGGAACGGTCTCGACGACCCGGTTCTCGTACCGATCGCCGTGACGGTCGTCGTCTCGGCCGTCACGGTGCTCGTCGCCGTCTACGGTCACACCCTCATCCTGCGGACGTACCCGGCCGTGACGATCGTGCTCGGGATCATCTTCGTGCTCGTCACGGCGTTCATCGTGCCGCAGGTGGACTGGAGCTACCGAACCGCGCAACCCCTCACCGGTGTCCCGCTGTGGTCGGCGATCACCATCGGTTTCACCATCCTCGCCTCCACGCCGCTGTCCTACTCCAACAGCCCGGACATGGCGCGTTATCTCCCACGATCGACCAGACCGTCGCACATCATCGCGGCGACGGCGCTCGGCGGAGCGTTGCCCTGCATCGTTTTCACCATGGTCGGCGCACTGCTCGCGACAGGGCTCACTCCCACCGCCGTCGATGCGGGGATCGAATCGGCACTTCTGACCCTGCTCCCAGCCTGGCTGGGACCTCTCCTGGTCCTCGGCGTCGTCATCAATACCGTCTCGCTCAACGGTATGACGATCTACACCTCGAGCATGGCGCTGCAGGCCATCGGGGTCCCGATCCGCCGTATCCCCTCGGCGATCGTCGTCGGGGTCATCGGGACCGCGCTGACCGTGTACCTCGTGCTGGCCACCAGCCTGCTGGATGCGGTGAATCTCATGCTGCAGTTCCTCGTGATCGTGACGGGTCCCGCCATGGCGATCTTCGTGGCCGACATCGTGCTGCGTCGCAACCGTTACGACGGATCCGCCCTATTTCACGAGGAACGTGGGGGAAGGTTCTGGTACACGGGCGGATGGAGCATCCCAGGGATGACCGCGTTCGTCGTCGGCGGCCTCGGTGCGGCGGTTTTCCTGTCGACCGACGTGTGGACGGGACCAGGTTCCACGGCGATGGGCCGTCTCGACCTCTCGGTACCCGTCGGGATGCTCACCGCCGCCGGTGTCTACATCGCTGCCCGCCACGTCGTCGATGCCCGCGTCGTGTCCAGCTGAAACCCCACCCACCCCACACCTTCGGAGAACGAGATGAATCACCCCGCGGTCCCCTCGTCAGCTCGGCCGTATCCGCGTTCGGCACCCGGGTCGCGTTCTCCACGTCCCGCGACCGGGGAGGTGCCAGCGTGACGGGGAACGGGGAATCGGCGGTTCGACTCTTCAGTGGTGCCCGGGTCTTCACGGCGTCGGCGCGCCGGTGGGCAGACGCGATGGTCGTCGTGGGGGAGCGCATCGCCTACGTCGGGGACGAGACGACGGCACGCAGCATCGCCGGGCGCGCCGCGGTCGGGAAGGACCTCGTGGTGACGGATTTCGACGGTGCCCTCGTGCTCCCCGGTTTCGTCGACGCCCACGCGCACGTCATCAGCACCGGGGAGACGAGGGGACACGTCGACCTGTGGGGGACCACGACGTTGGTCGAGGTCCAGCAGCGCATCGCCGCGGGGGCGCGCGATCGTCTCGGTGCGCAGCGCATACGAGCCCACGGTTGGCAGCACGCGGCGCTTCCCGGGGGACGTCCGACGCGTCAGCAGCTGGACGCCGTGGTGAGCGATCGCCCCGTGTACGCGCAGGCCTACGACTTCCACTCCATGTGGCTCAACAGCGCGGCCCTGGCCGAACTCGGTATCGGGCCGCAGACGCCCGACACCGCGGGCGGCAGGATCCACCGCGACGACGCAGGTGAGGCGACCGGGTACATCGACGAGACGGCGATGCACCGCTACGTGTGGCCCTTCCTCGAACGGTCGGTCACCGACGACGAACGCGACGAACACCTCGCGAGTGCGCTCAACGGTTACCGCGCCGCTGGTGTCACCGCCGTGACCGATATAGGGCTCGACGAGCACGATCTCGCGGCGATGGCCCGCGCAGAGCACGGCGGGCGTCTCACAGCGCGGATCGTGGGGCACTGGCGCATCCAGCCGACGGGGGACGCGGCGCAGAACCTCGCGCAGGTCGCACGGGCACGTGAACTGGCCGCCCGGCACACCTCCCCCTGGCTGCGCGTCACCGGGATCAAGGTCATGGTCGACGGCACGGTCGACGGGTGCACCGCGGCCCTGGGGCAT
>JBPBQU010000457.1:0-3242 GCA_050955085.1 Janthinobacterium lividum
CACCGACGTCGTCGCAGATACGTTCGATCACGGCACGACCGTCGCGCCCGGCGTCCCAGGAACGCCCGGCCCGGTGACGGGGCAGAGCGTCGGTGGCGGCCGGCACGTACGGCGGGTTGGCCAGGACCACGTCGAAGCGACGCCCGTTCACCGGCGCGAAGAGGTCTCCGTGCAGGACCTCCAGCGGGGCCCGGTGCAGGGCTCCGTTCAACCGGGCGGTGAAGACGGACCGGAGGGAGAGATCGATGGCGGTCACCGTGCTGGCACCACCGCGAACCGCCGCGAGGGCGAGTGCGCCACCCCCGGTACCGACATCCAGTACACGCCGCCCGACGACACTGCCGCGCGACAAGAGGGTGGTGGCCAAGAGGGAGGTGTCCCCCTGCGCCCGGTACGTCCCGGGCAATCGCAGCATCACGCCGTCATCGTCCTACGCCCACAGGTATCGCGCCCGGTGACCGCAGAGGTGCGGCAGACTGCACGTGTGCCTTGCTCGGTGGAAATCACTGTCGATGCTCATGTCGACATCACGGTAGATGTCGATACCCGCTCCGATGTCGCGCTCGACATGGCCGGCGGAACCGCGCGGTGAGTCGTCTCCCGCAACCTCGTCGGCGAGAACGCAGTCGTGCGGTACGAGCGTGGCGTCTGCTGCGCACCAGCCGACCCCGGACCTTCACCGAGAAGGTGCGTTACAAGATGCTCCGGGACCACCGCCCACTGCTGGTGACCTTTGCCGACAAGGCTGCCGTGCGCGACCACGTCGCTGCCGTAGTGGGTGCGGAGTATCTCCCCGAGCTGCATGGGCTCGTGGACGACGCGAGCGAACTACGCTCGCTGGCCCTCCCCGATTCCTTCGTCGTGAAACCCACCCACGGCAGCGGGGCTGTCGTGGTGGTCTCCCCGCACGCCACCGCCGGAGCGCGCCTCCCACCGGCGAGGTACAGCTGGGTCTACAGCCACGTCCACCCCGCCGACGTCGACCGGGACCATCTCATCGCCATCGCGGACCACTGGCTCGGGCAGTTGTACGGGCAGGGCCCCAACCGGGAATGGGTCTACGGACGCATTCCCCCGCGCGTCCTGGTCGAAGAACTCCTGCGCTCCCCTGGTGGAGGGGTTCCCGACGACTACAAGTTCTTCGTCTTCCACGGCACGTGCCATTTCGTCCAGGTCGACTCGGGACGCTTCGGACACCGGACACAGGACTTCTACCGCCCCGACTGGGAACATCTGCCAATGAGCGGAGGACCGGAGTGGGCGATTCCGCCCCACCCCCGCCCCGCCCGTCTCGACGAGATGCTCGACGTCGCGCAGCGCCTGGCCGCGGGCACGGATTTCGTGCGGGTCGACCTCTACCACCTGCCGGACAGAGTCGCGTTCGGTGAACTCACGAACTATCCCGCCGGCGGGGATTCCCCGTTCGATCCCGTGTCGTTCGACGCCGAGTTCGGCCGACCCTGGACGGTGCCCCGCCGCTATCTGTGACGCCGACACGACGCCAGCACGACGACGCGCAGGTTACAGGTGCGTCGCGGCGACGTCCGCGGCCTCCTCGCTCGGCGCGGCCCGGAAACGGGCGGCGTCGAGGCGGCGGACCAAGGGAGTGGCTGTGACCCCGTGCAGCAGCACAGACAACGCAATGGTGAAAGCAACCATCGCCCACAACGGTTCCGCCGGGAACTCGCCCTCACCCAGGGCATACGCCAGGTAGAACAACGACCCGATACCCCGCACGCCGAAGATCCCGATGACCCATCGTTCCCGCGGACCCCCGTGCGTCCCGAGTAGGCTCAGCCAACCCACGAGTGGGCGGATGACCACGATCAGCAGGATTCCCACCAGGGCCGAACTCCAGGTGAGCGCAGCGAACAATCCGTCCGCCAGGGCCGCACCGAGCAACAACAGCACCCACGACGTCAGCATGCGCTCGATCTGCTCGACGAAACTGTGGGCGACCTGGTGAGCACCGTGGGCGCGTTCTGCGGACCGGATGGTGCAGGCGGCGATGAAGACGGCCACGAACCCGTAACCGTGCGCCAGCTCGGTCAGACCGTACGCCAGGAACGTCACCGCGAGAGCGGTGAATCCCTCCGCCTGCTCGGCCAGGCGCAAGGACTGCCACGCCGCCCGGAAGAACACCGCACCCAGGACCTTGCCGATGAGCAGGCCCCCGGCGACCCCGACCACCCCGCGGATCAGGACGTCCTCCAAGGCCCATCCGCCGATGTCACCCCACCCCGCGGCGGCTCCGGCGGCGGCGAGGACCACGGCCAGGTGCACCACCGGGAACGCCGCACCGTCGTTCAGTCCCGCCTCGCTGGTCAGGGCGAAGCGCACCTCGTCCTCGGTGCCCTCCGCATCACTGGGTTCCCCCACCTGCACGTCACTGGCGAGAACGGGGTCCGTGGGGGCGAGCACCGCCCCCAGGAGGATGGCAGCGGCCAACGGCAACCCGGCGAGCAGGTGTGCACCCAGGGCCACCAGGGCGATGGTGAGCGGCATCGCGACCGCGATGAGCCGCCACGTCGACTTCCAGGAGTGCCAGCCCATGGGGCGGTCCAGGGCCAATCCGGCGCCCATCAACGAGATGATCACCACGATCTCGGTCACGTGCGCCGTGGCGGTGGTGTGCGCGATGGGATCCACCGTGGGCAGGCCGGGAACGAGACCGAGGAGGACACCACCGGCCAGGAACACCATGGGGAGGCTGATGGGGAGTGAGCGCACGATACGCGGCAGGAGGGCGGCCACCAGCGCGCTCAGACCGGCAAGGGCGAACAGGACAGGGATGAGCATGGGGGTCCTTGCTGTGCGGCAGGTGGGGGCACGAGGACCCGTGGGGACGGCCGAATCTGACGACGGCCAAAAGTCCAGTGTGACTCATCCAGGCGCAGCACACTCCCGGCCGGCGCACCGCCCAACCCAACCCGCCCACCCCAGCCCGGCAACGTCGGACCAGCCAAATGACGTCAGACCAGCCCAGTGACGTCAGATCAGCCCGGTGACGTCAGACCAACAGGAGACACCACACCGTCTTGCCGGTGGTCGCACTCCCCG
Organism: Janthinobacterium lividum; assembly: GCA_050955085.1. Classification (GTDB taxonomy): domain Bacteria; phylum Actinomycetota; class Actinomycetes; order Actinomycetales; family Kineococcaceae; genus Kineococcus. The sequence continues at coordinate 3,061 of JBPBQU010000457.1, forward strand.
GGCCTGCGTCTCCCACCGCGTGATGCTGGTCGACCCCCCATTCACTGCTGAGGAGGTCGACCAACTGAACGCCTCGGCCACCGTCAGCATTCGGCGCGACGTCACGCGAGGTGGGCAGTTTCTCGCTCCCGTCGCTGACGGAGAGCTTGACCCCCCTGGCACCCACGCAATCGATGCTCATC
>JBPBQU010000458.1:0-3235 GCA_050955085.1 Janthinobacterium lividum
CGCCATCTCGCGCACGCAGATCCGGCACAGGCCGAACTTGCGGTAAACCGCGTGCGGGCGACCGCATCGCTGGCAACGGGTGTAGCCGCGAACCGCGAACTTGGGCTTGCGGGCGGCCTTCGTGATCAGAGCGGTCTTCGCCATGGTCAGTTCTCCTTGAACGGGAAGCCCAGCGCACGTAGCAGCGCGCGACCTTCCTCGTCGGTCTTCGCGGTCGTCACGACCGTGATGTCCATGCCGCGGACGCGGTCGATCCTGTCCTGGTCGATCTCGTGGAACATCGACTGCTCGTTCAGGCCGAAGGTGTAGTTCCCGTTGCCGTCGAACTGCTTCGGCGACAGGCCACGGAAATCGCGGATGCGGGGAAGCGCCAGCGACAGCAGTCGGTCGAGGAACTCCCACATGCGGTCGCCGCGCAACGTCGTGTGCGCACCGATCGGCATGCCCTCACGAAGCTTGAACTGCGCGATCGACTTGCGCGCCTTGGTCACCTGCGGCTTCTGACCGGTGATGACCGTGAGGTCACGCACGGCGCCATCGATGAGCTTGGAGTCGCGGGCAGCTTCACCGACACCCATGTTCACCACGACCTTCACCAGGCCGGGGATCTGCATGACGTTGCCGTAGCTGAACTGCTCGAGCAGTTGCGGCTTGATCTCTTCGCGGTACCGCAGCTTAAGACGCGGCAAAACGCGATCCACGGTCGCGGACTCGGTGCTGGTCTCAGTGCTCATCAGATGTCCTTGCCGGAACGCTTGGCGACTCGGATGCGGTTCGTCTTCATCCGACCGTCACGCTCGACCTGCTCGGTGCGGATGCCGACCCTGGTGGGCTTGTTCGTCTCCGGGTCCACCAGCTGCACGTTGCTGAGGTGGATCGGAGCCTCACGGACCTCGATGCCACCGGCCACACCGGGACCAGCCTTGGTGTGGCGCTTCATCTGGTTGACACCCTCGACGAGCACGCGCTGCGTGTCGGCGAAGACCTCGAGGACCTTGCCCTGCTTACCGAGATCGGACGTCTTGCTCCCGTCCTCGTGACGACGTCCCCGAACGCGGGTGATGACCTGCACGAGGTCACCCTTCTTGATGCGGATCTTCGCCATGGTCAGAGCACCTCCGGAGCCAGCGAGATGATCCGCATGAACTTCTTCTCGCGCAGTTCACGACCCACCGGCCCGAAGATACGGGTCCCACGCGGGTCACCGTCCGCGCGGAGGATCACCGCGGCGTTCTCATCGAATCTGATGTAGGACCCGTCGACGCGTCGACGCTCCTTCTTGGTGCGGACGATGACCGCCTTGACGACATCGCCCTTCTTGACGTTGCCACCGGGGATCGCATCCTTGACCGTGGCCACGATCACGTCACCGATGCCTGCGTAGCGGCGACCGGAACCACCGAGTACCCGGATGCACAAGATCTCCTTGGCACCCGTGTTGTCGGCGACCTTGAGCCGCGACTCCTGCTGGATCACTCTCTACTCCTTCGTCGCGCCGGTTCTCGGAGTCCCGTCTGGAAGGACGGCGAGCCTGGCGGAACGGACATGGACGGGAGGATGGGGTGTCTTGACACCCCACCCGAGGTCACTTGGCGCGTTCGAGAACCTCGACCACGCGCCAGCGCTTGGTGGCCGACAACGGGCGGGTCTCGGCAATGAGGACGAGATCCCCCACACCCGCGACCGATACCTCGTCGTGGGCCTTGACCTTCGTGGTGCGGCGGATGACCTTCGCGTACAGCGGGTGCTTCACCCGGTCTTCCACCTCGACCACGACAGTCTTCTGCATCTTGTCGCTGACAACGTAACCACGACGCGTCTTGCGGTCTCCACGCACGTGGGTCCCAGCTGGGTCACCACCCGTCGCCGACAGGGCGCTGTCGCTCGTCGCCGGAACGGCGTTTTCGCTCACTGTGCGGCCTCCTTCGAGATGGGCGCCTCGGTGATGCCGAGCTCACGCTCGCGCATCGTCGTGTAAATGCGGGAGATGTCCCGCTTCACGGCCTTCAGGCGGGAATTGTTCTCCAGCTGTCCGGTCGCGGACTGGAAACGCAGGTTGAACAACTCCCCCTTGGCCTTCTTCAATTCGTCGACGAGCTTCGTGTCGTCGAACTCACGTAGGTCGTCAGGGCTCAAGCCCTGGGTCCCGATGGCCATCATTCACCACCCTCGCGGCGCACGATCTTGCACTTCACCGGGAGCTTGTGGATAGCGCGCGTCAGCGCCTCCGTGGCAATGCGCTCGGTCGGGAACGAAAGTTCGAACATGACCCGTCCGGGCTTGATGTTCGCGATCCACCACTCCGGCGAACCCTTACCGGAACCCATGCGGGTCTCGGCCGGCTTCTTGGTGAGCGGACGGTCCGGGTAGATGTTGATCCAGACCTTGCCACCACGGCGGATGTGACGGGTGATAGCAATACGAGCGGACTCGATCTGCCGGTTGGTCACATAACCGCCTTCGACGGCCATGATCCCGTACTCACCGAAGGTGACACGCGTTCCGCCCGAGGCCGCACCACGCCGGGTGGGGTGATGCTGCTTACGATGCTTGACTCGCCGTGGAATGAGCACGACTCAGGCCTCCGATCCGGTAGCTGCCGGCGCTGCAGCCACGGGGGCCGCGTCCGTACCGGGCGCGCCATCCGTGGCGGGACGCGGACGACGTGCACCGCGATCAGGGCGCTCCCCGCGCTCCGGGCGCCGGGGCGCACGTGGGGCAGCGGCCTGGGACTGGGCGAGCTCGCGGCTCGTGACGTCACCGTGGTAGATCCAGACCTTCACACCGATGCGTCCGAAGGTGGTCTTTGCCTCGTAGAAGCCGTAGTCGATGTTCGCGCGGAGGGTGTGCAACGGCACCCGACCCTCCCGGTAGAACTCCGAACGGCTCATCTCCGCACCACCGAGGCGGCCGGAGCACTGCACCCGGATGCCCTTGGCGCCCGAACGCAGGGACGTCTGCATTCCCTTGCGCATGGCACGGCGGAACGAGACACGGCTCGCCAACTGCTCGGCGATCCCCTGCGCAACCAGCTGCGAATCGATCTCGGGGTTCTTCACCTCGAGGATGTTCAGCTGGACCTGCTTACCGGTCAGCTTCTCGAGCTCACCGCGGATACGGTCGGCCTCGGCACCACGACGGCCGATAACGATGCCCGGCCGGGCGGTGTGGATGTCGACACGGACGCGGTCCCGAGTGCGCTCGATCTCCACCTTCGAGATTCCTGCGCGCTCCA
>JBPBQU010000459.1:0-3186 GCA_050955085.1 Janthinobacterium lividum
GGAACCGGGTGCGACGTTCCCCACGGGGACGCCGTACCCGGACTTCTTCGAGCGTTTCGCGCCCGCCTATCGCGCCGAACTCGCCGCCTTCGCAGATCTCGTGAGCGATCCCGGTGCGGGATCAGGGCACTGCACGCTCGGGGACGCGGTGGCCGCGATGGAGGTCGCGGAGGCGCTGGACCGCTCCCGGCACGAGGACCGCGCCGTCGACCTCGCCGAGGTGCGTTCGTGACCGCCCCGACCGGGCGCGACATCCACCGGCACGACAGCCACCAGCATGAACTCAGCATCGGAGGACTCGCGTGAGCAGCACCGCCGCGTTGGACGTGGTGACCATGGGCAGGGTCGGTGTCGACCTCTACCCCTTGCAGGACAACGTGGGTCTCGAGGACGTCGAGACGTTCGGGAAGTACCTGGGGGGTAGCGCGACCAACGTCGCGGTGGCCGCTGCCCGGCACGGCCGCTCCGCCGCGGTCATCACCCGCACGGGCAACGACGCGTTCGGCACCTTCATCCACAAGGCGCTGGCCGGGTTCGGCGTCTCCGACCAGTTCGTCTGCGGCGTCGAGGGGTTGAACACCCCGCTGGCGTTCTGCGAGATCTATCCGCCGGACCACTTCCCGTTGTTGTTCTACCGGCAGCCGACCGCCCCCGACCTGCAGATCAGGGCCGAGGAGCTCGACCTCGCGGCGATCCGCGACGCCGGTGTCTTCTGGGCCACGGTCACCGGGTTGTCGGAGGAACCGAGCCGGGGTGCGCACCACGCCGCCTGGCAGGCGCGGGCCCGCAGGCCCCTCACCGTCCTCGACCTCGACTACCGACCGATGTTCTGGAAGGACCCGGCCGAGGCGACGCGGGAGGTCCGGCGCGCGCTGCCGCACGTCACGGTGGCGGTCGGCAACAAGGAGGAGTGCGAGATCGCCGTCGGCGAGAGCGAACCCCGCAGGGCGGCCGAGGCGCTGCTGGCCGCGGGTGTCGAGATCGCCATCGTCAAACAGGGGCCCAAGGGTGTCCTGGGCATGACGAAGGACACCGTCGTCGAGGTTCCCCCGACGCCCATCTCCGTCATCAATGGCCTGGGGGCCGGTGACGGTTTCGGCGGCGCCCTGTGCCACGGCCTGTTGGCCGGTTGGGAACTCGAGACGATCCTGCGTTTCGCCAACGCGGCCGGGGCGATCGTCGCCACCCGCCGGGAGTGCTCCACCGCCATGCCGACGACCGCCGAGGTCGAGGCCCTGCTCGAGGAGGTCGCGTCCCGTGCCTGACAGTGTTTTCGCAACCTCATCCGTCGATCGGCCCGGTCCGCAGTTCGCCAAGGACTACGTGGAGGTCTCCGAGATCCGCGCGCGCCACCCCGAGCGGATCCTGGAACTGTCCCGGGCGCGGCGTCGACGCGAGGTCCTGCCCGCGGACGGCCGGCTCATGGTCATCGCGGCCGACCACCCGGCGCGGGGTGCGAACGGTGTCGGCAACCGGCCCATGGCCATGGCGAGTCGCACCGAGTTGCTCGACCGCCTCCGGGTCGCGTTGGCCAACCCCGGGGTGGACGGGTTGCTGGGCAGTGCGGACATCATCGAGGACCTGACTCTGCTCGGTGCGCTCGAGGGCAAGGTCGTGTTCGGTTCGATGAACCGTGGCGGACTGCAAGGTGCCGCGTTCGAGCTCGACGACCGGTTCACGGGGTACGACGCGCAGGCCATCGCCGACATGAACCTCGACGGCGGCAAGTTCCTCACCCGCATCGCCCTCGACGACGCCGGGACGTTGCCGACGCTGACCGCCTCGGCCGACGCCATCAGCCAGCTCGCCGCCCGCAGGCTCATCGCGATGATCGAACCCTTCTGGTCGAGCAACCAGGGTGGGAAGGTCGTGCACGACCTCAGCGCCGAGGGCGTCATCAGATCCATCAACGTCGCGCAGGCGCTGGGACGGACGACGGCCTACACCTGGCTGAAGATCCCGGTCGTGGACGACATGCCCCGGGTCATGGATTCGACGACGCTGCCCACGTTGCTGCTCGGCGGCGACCCGGTGACCTCTCCGGAGGAGACGTTCGCCACGTGGCAGAAGGCGCTCGAACTCCCTGCCGTGCGGGGGCTGACGGTGGGGCGCACGCTGCTGTACCCGCCCGACGACGACGTTGCCGCCGCTGTGCAGACGGCGGTCTCGCTCGTCCGCTGACCCTTACCCCGCAACCCCCAGGGCAGAACAACCCAGACCAGAGAGAGAGCCCGCACGTGGCCCAGCAGTTGTACGTGGAGAACGGTTCCGCTGCCGCCGATGGTTTCGACCTCGTCGTGACCCCCGAGTCGGCGGGTTGGGGGTTCTCGAGTCTGCGCACCCTGACGCTCGCGCCGGGTGGCGAGTTCACGTTCGGGACGGGGGAGGACGAACTCCTCGTCCTGCCCCTGTCGGGTTCCTGTTCGGTCGAGGTCGGGAACGAGGTTCTCGACCTCGCGGGGCGGACGAGCGTCTTCCAGGGTGTCACCGATTTCGCCTACGTCGGACGTGACAGCCAGCTCACGGTGCGCAGCACGGAAGGGGGAGTGCTCTCCTTCCCCGGCGCCAGGGCGGTGCGCAAGCTGCCGTTCCGGTACGGGCCCGCTTCCGGGGTGCCAGTGGAGCTGCGCGGGGCCGGACAGTGCAGTCGGCAGGTGAACAACTTCGCCACGCCCCAGGCGTTCGAGACCGACAAGCTCATCGCCTGTGAGGTCATCACGCCGGGTGGGAACTGGTCCTCCTACCCGCCGCACCGTCACGACCGGGTGAGTGAGGTGGAGAGTGAACTCGAGGAAATCTACTACTACGAGTTCCGTGCGCTGGCCCCGCAGGGTGTCGCCACCGTCCCGGGCGGTGTCGGGTTGCAGCAGGTGTACGGCGAACCCGATCGTCCCATCGACGTGCTCGAGGAGGTCTCCTCGGGAGATGTCGTGCTCATCCCGCACGGTTGGCACGGCCCCTCCATCGCGTCCCCGGCCTACGACATGTACTACCTCAACGTGATGGCGGGTCCGGCGCCGGAACGGGCGTGGAAGATCTGCGACGACCCGGCACACGGCTGGGTACGTTCCACCTGGGAGCACCAGCAGGTCGATCCACGGTTGCCGTTCTACGCCGCACCTGTCACCGCCCCCGCACCTGTCACCGCCCCCGCACCTGTCACCGCGCCCGCACCTGTCACCGCCT
>JBPBQU010000460.1:0-3174 GCA_050955085.1 Janthinobacterium lividum
TGAGCTACACGTCCATCGAGGTAGGACGCTGCACAGGGCGAGCCCTGACACCGTCCGCATCCCGACACGGCCAGACGTCGCAGGCGGCCGAAGATCGCGCTCGGACGGCGCCATGAGCGGACGAGAGCGAGTCAGCCTCGTGGTCAGCGGGGCGCCGGCGATGATGCCGAAGTGGTCGCTGGAGCCGACTCGCCCCAGACTCCTACGGAGTAGGCGGTGTCGTCGTCGACCAGCACGTACACGCGGGTTGGGGCTCCGTACTGAGTGGTCTGATAGGTGCCAAGGCCGCCGCCCAGCCCGGCACAGTCGGAGCTGGTCTGAGTAGCCCAGACGCCGTGCTCGTCACCGAAGCCCACGATCCAACGCCGGCCCTTGTCGGTGTCATCGCAGGAGACGCCCTCAGTCAGGGCGCTGTAGCCAGCTGTGGCGGGAAGGGTGAACACGTGTGAGCCGGTGTGCTGCTCGTCGAGCAGCACGACGGCGTTGTCCAGCACGGCAGGTGCAATGTCGTGGTGTTGGTTCCAGTAGGCCACCAAGGAGGCTTCCGCTTGCTGGGTGGGCGCGTGCTCAGTGGGCCCTTGCCGATCTGGAGTGGGGGCGCTGCACGCGGCCGTGTTCAGCAGTAGGAGGGTGGCGGCAGCCAGCGTCCTGGTGCGGTGTGAAGGCATCGTCAGCTCCTTGGACCGGTCGGACCTCGAACTTAGGTGATCAAGGGCGGTCGTGAAAGCATCCAGCCCCGTCCTGCTGGCTCCGGGAGGTGGGTGAGCGGTGCCATCGACTGCGCGCTCCTCGAAAGATCCGGGCGGTCGACGACGTCTTGGTCAGCGCTATGACCGTGTGTCAGGGATCGCCCAAGTGATCACTTGGAGGACTGTGTCGTGGAGCGGCGGTACCGGAAGAACCACAAGGGGCCGGTTGTCAGGACAGCAGTGAGGACGACGAGGGTGACCTTCCGCCACATGTCGGAGTCCTGCCACCGCGGTAGGGCGACGATGAGGAGGAGGACCGCGCACACCCAGGACAGCCATCGTCGGGGCCACGCAGTGGCGTGAGCTCGTTCGAGGGCCTCTCGTCGACGCTCGGATAGACGCATCCAGCAAGCATGCACGCTGTGATGATCAACCTCTCCTCCACCGAGGCGATCGCCGAGGGCGCTGGCGCAATCGGCGGCATCGAGCTACTGCGACTCCCACCTGTGAGGGCGAGTTGCACCTGGTCACCAACACGACCTGGCGTTCACGGGTGACCCACGACCGTGCGGACGGCGGGATGACCGGTAGGTCGTTGAGAATGCGTGACTCCTCCGAGTGCCCTCATGCGGTGAGGGCATCGTGACCGATATCGATGATGTCCCGAACTTCTGCCGGCGGTGTGTGGAGGTGCTCAGGTGACGGCGGCCCGTGCGCCGGGCACCCTCGTCGAGGCTCAGCGGCCGACGTCAGGCCTGCTCAGGAACTGGACGTGTCCTGACCCCGTCACGAGCTGTCGCAGATCCGCTTCGCAGTCCGCCAGTTCGTCGAGCACGACCGCGGTGAGGGACCGGTCGCCGTCCGCGGCGATCCACGCGTCGAACCCGTCGTAGTAGGCCCGCACCCCGACGTCGGCCAGCAGGCCGGCGCGGCGAGGGCTGCCCAGCCGTTCGAGGAGGGCGGCCTGCAGGGCACCGGCGATGGACGACCGCTTGAACGCGGCGCGTTCCCTCAGTTCCGGACTGGCGGCGATGAGGCCGGCGAGCCGTCGGCTGCTGCTGTGGTCCGCGAGGTGCGCGTCCGTCATCGCCGCGATCCCGGCGCTCACGGCAGCGATCGCCGGGGAATCGACCGGAACGCGGTGGACCGCTTCGACGGCGAGGTCGATGAGCGCGCCCTGGCCCTGGAACAGGATCTCCCGCTTGTCGGGGAACAGTCGGAAGAGCGTCGTCTTGGTCAGACCGGCACGTTCGGCGATCTGGGCGGTCGTGGTGGCGTCGTAACCCCGTTCGGAGAAGAGGTCGACGGCGGTGCGCAGCAGTCGGCCACGCGCGTCCGGTTCCCATCGCACCACGGTGGGACTGTACGTGATGCAACTCAGTCACATCAGAGGTACGCTGATGTGACCAAGTCACATGACGGGTGCGTCAGTCCGGTCGACGGTCTGAACCGCAGCACCCGTCACCTCTCGAAGGAGCACCACCATGCGCGTCTTCATCACCGGCGCCTCCGGTTGGATCGGCACCGCCCTCACAAAGGAGCTCGTCACCGCGGGGCACGAGGTCGTCGGCCTCACCCGTTCCGAAGCTTCCGCCGAGAAGGTCCGGGCGCTGGGCGGCACGGCGGTCCGCGGCGACATGACCGACCACGACCTCATCGTCGCCCAGGCGAGGGAGGCCGACGCCGTCGCGCACTTGGCCTTCACGCTCGACTTCGCCGAGTTCGAAGAGACCGTCGACAACGAGGTCGAGCTCATCGCGAAGGTCGGCGATAACCTGCAGGGCACGGGCAAGGCGTTCATCGCGGCCTCCGGCACCCCGATCCTCCTCGGTCGTGTCGCCACCGAGGACGACGTGCTCGACCCCTCAGGACCCGCCGGTGCGCGGGCCCGGACCGCAGCGGCCGCCCTGGCGCTGTCGGGACGGGGCATCCGCTCGGGCCTGGTGCGCATGCCGCGCTCCGTGCACGGTGAAGGCGACCGCAACGGGCTGATCGCGATGCTCGTCGGCCTGGACCGGCAGCTGGGCACGGCCGCCTACGTGGGCGAGGGTCGCAACCGCTGGCCCGCCGTGCACATCAGCGACGCCGGCCGGCTCTTCCGCCTCGCCCTGGAGGAGGCACCCGCGGGCTCCGTACTGCACGCCGTCGGCGAGGAGGGCGTGGCGATGCGTGACGTCGCCGACGTCATCGCGGAGAAGACCGGTCTGACCGCCTCGGCCGTCGACCCGGAGCAGCTGGGCGTCTTCGGTGCCCTGCTCGGCGGCGACCAGCCCGCCTCCAACGCGGCGACCCAGCAGCTCCTCGAGTGGGAGCCAACCGGCCCGACCCTGCTCGACGACCTCAAGGCCGGCCACTACACCGACTGACCCCTAAGAGGGCATCTCGAAACTGAGTGGCTGACCCGCGGCGCGGCACCGTGATCATGAAGGGAGCTCCTGGTACAGCGGTGGTTACCACACCAAAACCGCTAACCAGGAGCTCCCGC
>JBPBQU010000461.1:0-3111 GCA_050955085.1 Janthinobacterium lividum
AGTTCACCGTTGCTCCGCCCATGGGTCAGGCTCGAACTGACGAAACCACCGTTGCGACCCGAGGCACCCCAACCGAGTCGACCGCCCTCGATCAGCAGGACATCACGGTCGGGGTCGCGCTGCTTGGCCAGCAGAGCCGTCCAGAGCCCCGTGTAACCGCCCCCGACGACCGCAAGGTCACAGCCGGCGTCCCCCGCCAGCGGGGGCAGCGCGTCCGGACGGGCCGGGTCGTCGAGCCAGAAGGAGACACCTTCACGAACGTGGGAGAACACCGGACTCCTCTTCGACGACGGGCGGGGTGGCGTGTGCGGCCGGACTCTGGGCGGCCTCGACCACGAAGGTGTCCTCGGGGGACCACTCCAGGGTCACGTCGTCACCGGTGACCGGGCGGGGCCGTCCGGACAGGTTCGGCTGGACCAGGCAGAACTCGCCCACGACCGTCCGCACGACGTACTGCGTCGTGACCCCGACGAAACTCGAATCGACCACGACACCCGTGACGCGATTACCTGCCGAGGGCGCCATCCCGTCGGGGACGATCGCGAGTTTCTCGGGCCGGACCCCCACCCGCACCTGCTGCGCCCCGTCGCGTGGGCCGGCGGTGCCGGATCGCTGAACCCGGACGGGACCCACCGCGGTCTGATAGGTCACGTTCGATCCGTCCACCCGGGGGGACTGCGCGGCCACCAGGTTCGACTGCCCGACGAAACCCGCGACGAAAGCCGAGGCGGGTCGTTCGTAGACGTCCAGCGGAGCGCCGAGCTGTTCGACCCGGCCGTCGTTCATGACCGCCACCGTGTCGGCCATCGACATGGCCTCCTCCTGATCGTGGGTCACGTGCACGAACGTGGTCCCGACCTCGCCCTGCAGCCGCTTGAGTTCCAACTGCATCTCGCGACGCAGTTTGAGGTCGAGCGCACCCATGGGTTCGTCGAGCAGCAACACCTGTGGCCGGTTCACCAGTGCGCGCGCGAGGGCGACCCGCTGCTGCTGACCGCCGGACAGCTGTGCGGGCCGGCGCTTGGCGAAACCACCGAGCTGCACGAGGTCGAGCATCTCGGCGACCGCGCGGGCGTTGTCCTTGCGGCCCGACCGGAGCAGTCCGAACTCGACGTTCTGCTCGACGTTCAGGTGCGGGAACAGCGCATAACTCTGGAAGACGGTGTTGACGGGACGCTCGTACGGTTTGGCGTGGGTGATGTCGCGCCCGCCCAGGGTGATGGTCCCCCCACTGGGGTCTTCGAGGCCGGCGATCATCCGCAGTGTCGTCGTCTTGCCGCAGCCGGAAGGACCGAGCAACGCGAAGAAGTGGCCCTGCGGGACCACCAGATCGATCCCCCGCACGGCGGGTGTCCCGCCGTAGTCCTTGCGCAACCCGTCGAGTCGGAGGTCGGAGTTCGTCACGACGGAACTGCTCACGAGGGGCTCCCGGTGTTCTGTGCGGTCGCGGACGGGTCCGGGACGGTACGGACGCTGCGGCGATAGATCAGCACGGCCGCGAGTGCGATGAGCACGCTCACCACGGTGAGCAGCACACCGATGGCGTTGATCGCCGGGCTGACCCCGAACCGGATCATCGAGTAGATACGGACGGGCAGCGGCGGGGTGCCCGCCCCCGAGGTGAAGTAGGAGGTGATGAAGTTGTCGAAGGAGAGGACGAACACCAGCATCGCCGAGGCTGTCACGGCCGGTCGGACGAACGGCAGAACCACGAGACGCACTGCGGCCCATTCGGTCGCCCCGAGGTCCAGGGCCGCCTCTTCCAGGCTCGCGGGGAGATGGTCGAGACGGGTCCGCACCACCACGACGACGTAGGCCACCGAGAACGTGACGTGTGCGAGCGTGATGGTCAGCGTCGACAACGGGATGCCCAACTGGGTGAACAGCAGCAACAGGGCGACCCCGCCCGTGATCTCGGGCGACATGAGACGCAGCAGCACGACCTGCTCGGTGAGCGCCGCGACACGGTGCTGGCCCCGGGCCAGCCCTATCGCGAGCGCCGTTCCCAGCACCGTGGCGACCACGGTGGTGACGAGCGCGATCCGCAGGCTGACCAGGATCGACGCCACGAGCTGGTCGTCGCGGAACACCTCGGCGTACCAGTGCAGGCTGAGGCCCCGCATGACCGACAGCGACTTCTGCGCGTTGAAGGAGAAGACCGCGACGACCGCGACGGGCACGAAGACGTAGAGCAGCACGGCGGTCGTGACCACCCACAACCACCGGGGACGGTCCCGGGCGCTACCGCGCACGGACGACCTCGGTGCGGTCGTCGGCGGCCGGGTGCGCACCGCGGTCCCGGCGCTCACAGGGTGCGCCGCAACGCGGAGCGGACGCTGCCGGCGCGGCGGGCGAGGCCGATGGTGAGCAGCAGCAGCACGAGCAGGACGATGCTCAACGCGGAACCGGTGGGCGGGTAACCGGACTGCAGGAACTGCGATTCGATGACATTGCCCACCATGTAGGTCTCGGGGCCGCCGAGGAGGCGGGCGGTCGCGAAGTCGCCCAGGACGGGGAGCAGGACGAGCAGCGCCCCGACGGCCGTCGCACCCCGGGTGAGCGGCCAGGTGACCTTCCAGAACACCGCGCGCGGGGAACCGTAGAGATCCTTGCCCGCCTCGATGAGGCGGGTGTCGAACTGTTCCAGCGCCGCGTAGATCGGCAGTACGACGAAGGGGAAGTACCCGTAGACCAGACCTCCGAGCACCGCCCAGGGTGTGTTGAGGAAGTGGACCGGCGGGTCGCCGTGCACGCCGAGGCGCCGCAGCAGTTCATTGACGATGCCCCCGTCGCCGAGGATCGCGATCCAGGCGTAGACCCGCACCAGGAAGTTCACCACCCAGGGCAGCAGCAGGAGTCCGACCAGGATTCCCTTGGCCCTGCCACCGTGGACGGCGATCGCATACGCGGTGGGGTAGCCCAGCACCACCGAGATGAGAGCCGTGACGATCGCGTAGATCACCGTCTGGACGAGGACCTTGAGGTAGATCCCGTCGAAGACGTCAGCGTAGTTCTCCGGGTGGAAACCGTAGACGGGACGGTTGACGAGGTCGGTCGACCCGAAGGAGACGAGCAGCACGATGGCGAGCGGGACGACGAACAGCAACGCGA
>JBPBQU010000462.1:0-3109 GCA_050955085.1 Janthinobacterium lividum
CCACCCCCCCACCGTCGTGGTGGGTGTTCCTGCCTACCCTCCTGTGGTCTGACGAATGCGTTGTCCGGTGCATCGCCTGGAGGAGGTTGGGATGGCAGAACGCATCGCCGTGGTGACAGGTGGCGGAACAGGTATCGGAAAGGCCATTGCGCAACAGCTCGTGAACGACGGGTTCCACGTCGTCGTCGCGGGTCGGCGAATGGCCACCCTGGAGCGCGCGGTCGAGGAGATCGGGGGGTCGGTGCAGGCGCGACCCCTCGATGCGAGCGACCCCGGGGACGTCCAGCGTTTCGTCGATTCACTGGCCCGCGACTTCACCACCATCGACGCCTTGGTGCTGAACGCGGGAGGCGTCACGGCACCCGGTGGCGACGACCTCGCCTCCCTCGCGGCACAGTGGCGCGCCGACTACGACCAGAACATGCTCACCGCCGTTTTGCTGTCGAGCGCCGCACTGCCGTTGTTGCCGCGCCCCGGTGGCCGGATCGTGTCGATCGGATCCATGTCGTCGCGTACCGGCGGGGGTTCCCCGTCCTATGTCGCCGCCAAGTCCGCGTTGAACGGGTGGGTTCTCGCTCTCTCGGCGCGCACCGCCCCCGAGGGGATCACGGCGAACGTGGTCGTACCCGGGTTCGTGCCGGGTACGGAGCTCGGCGGGGGTGGCGAGCTACCTCCCGAGGTCGCGGACCGCATCGTCGCGCGGATCGCCCGGGGACGTGCCGGGCGCCCCCAGGACGCGGCGGCCGCCGTCGGCTTCCTGCTCACGCCTGCGGCCGAGTTCATCACCGGCCAGGTGATCGAGGTGAACGGCGGCACCCTGCCGCCGGCCTGATGAACGACGGGAGTAGCGAGGACACGTCAGGCGTTGTCACCAGCATGGACATCTCCGAAATCCCGCTCGTCACCCTCGGCGGAGCGCCCGCCACCCTCGCGGACTACGACGGCGACGTGAAACTGGTCGTCAACGTGGCATCGCGTTGCGGCCTCTCGCCGCAGTACGAGAAGCTCGAGGCGCTGCAACGCACCTACGGGGAGCGGGGTTTCACCGTGCTCGGCTTCCCCAGCAACCAGTTCAAGCAGGAATTGGACACCGAGGCCGACATCGCCGAGTACTGCTCCGCCACCTGGGGCGTCACGTTCCCGATGTTCGAGCGGGTGGCGGTCAACGGGGACGACCGGCACCCGCTCTACGCAGAACTCACGAAGACCCCGGACGAGAAGGGTGAGGCCGGTGACGTGCAATGGAACTTCGAGAAGTTCCTGATCGCTCCCGACGGTGGCGTGCACCGGTTCCGGCCGCGGACCGAGCCGGACGCGCCAGAGATCGTCGGACTCATCGAGTCGCAGCTCCCCGACCGGGCCTGAGCTGCGGGGCCTGAGATCTGGGCCCGAGAACCGGGTGTGAAATCCCGGGAATGAGTCCGACCCAGCCAACCAGGAGGTTCCCTTGACCATCGCCTACTCCGCTCCACTCTCCCCCGCTCTGGCGGGGATCCTGGACGCGATCCCGCAGACCTCGCCCGTCGTCGCCGACGAGATCCGCTATGAACGCGACGGGGTCGAGTTCGGCGGGTTCCTCGCCTCCCCCGAGGACGACGAGACCCACCCCGGTGTCCTGATCGTCCACGACTGGTCCGGGCTCAACGACCACACCCGCGTTCGTGCTCAGATGCTGGCGCGCCTCGGTTACGTCGCTCTGGCGGGCGACGTCTACGGCGGCGGTCGGCTCTTCGGGCCCACCGAAGCCGGCGACGAGGCTGCGCGGTACTACTCCGACCCGGACCTGTTCCGTGCCCGGCTGGCCGCGAACCTGGACCGCTTGCGTTCCCAGCCGGGGGTGGACCCCGAGCGCATCGCGGTCATCGGGTACTGCTTCGGTGGTTCCGCTGCGCTCGAGGTGGCGAGGTCGGGAGCGGCGATCGCCGGCGCGGTGTCGTTCCACGGGCGTCTCGATACGGCGCGCCCGGCCACCAAGGGTGACATCACGGCGCCGTTGCTGGTGCTCACCGGTGCTGCCGACCCCTACGTGCCCGACGACGAGGTGCTCGCCCTCGAGAACGAGCTGCGTGCAGCCGAGGCGCCGGACTGGCAGGTGGTCAGCTACAGCGACGCGATGCACGCGTTCGCGATGCCGGACGCCGCCTCACCCGAGCACGGCGCGGCCTTCCAGGCGAGCGCCAACGCCCGGTCCTGGACCGCGATGCGCGCGTTCTTCGACGAGATCTTCGCCTGACGCGCCCCCGGATGCGGGCGGTGGCTCAGCCGAGTTCCGCCCGCACCCGGGGCAGCACCTGCGTGCCGAGCAGTTCGATCGAGCGCAGCACGTGTTCCTGCGGCATGCCGCCCACGTCCATCTGGATGATCTGCCTGCTGTGTCCCAGCGCGGCCTGGAAGGTGAGCAGTCGGTCCGCGATCTCGGCGGGCCCGCCGACGAAGGTCAGTCCGCCGGTGGCGTAGTTCGCGTCGAAGTGCGACTTCGGGGGCACCTGGAATCCGCGGGTCCGCGCTCCGGCCTCGAACAGGGCGGACTCGAAGCGGTAGAAGAGGTCTTTCGCCCCCCGATCGTCCGGGCCGACGAAACCGTGCGTCGCCACCGAGACGTCGAGCGCGGCTGCGTCCTGGCCACCCGCCTCGGCGGCGCGCCGGTAGAGGTCCACCAGCTGCACCCAGTGCGGCGCGGTGCCACCGAGGATTCCGAAGGCGATCGGCAACCCCAGGTACCCCGCGCGGATCGAGGACTGCGGGTTCCCGCCGGTACCGAGCCAGATCTTCAGGCGCTGCTCCGATCGGGGGACCACGAGTGCGTCGTCGAGGGGCGCGCGCGAGGGCCCGCTCCAGGTGACGCGCTCGTGCTCGTTCACCGCGAGCAGGAGGTCGAGGTTGGCCGCGAACAGGGTGTCGTAGTCCTCCAGCGCGTGTCCGAAGAGCGGGAACGACTCGGTGGAGGAACCCCGACCGACCGTGATGTCCACCCGGCCGCCCGAGATCACCGACGCCGTGGCGAACTGTTGGTAGAGGCGGAGCGGATCGTCGGTGGACAGGATGGACACGGCACTGCCCAGCCCGATGCGTTTCGTCGACGCCGCCGCCGCGTTGATGATCGCGGCGG
>JBPBQU010000463.1:0-3085 GCA_050955085.1 Janthinobacterium lividum
CCGGCCGTGAGCGCCGGGTGCGGCCGGTTGCACGAAGGCAGCGGGGTCAGCCTGCGCTGGCCCGACGCAGAGGTGACCCGGATGGTCCGGGGCACCGTCACGGGATGGGGACGAGCATGAGCAACGGGATCACGCGCGTCGCGGCCGTGGCCGAGAACTTCGGCCGGGACCTGGATCTGACCTACGCCACGATCGAGCGACTACTGTCCCAGGCCCGCGTCGAGGGGACGGGGTTGCTCGCCCTACCGGAAGCCTGCCTCGGTGGATACCTGTCCAGCCTGGGTTCGGCGCAGGACCGCGGCACCGCCGACAGTCGCCGGGAACGCTCCGGGCCGCCCGCACTGCGCCTCGACGGGCCTGAACTCGCGCGGGTGCAGGCGATGGCGGGTGACGTCGTCGTCGTCCTCGGGATCTGCGAGGACGACGGGGACGACCGGTACAACACCGCGGTGGCCCTGACCGGGGACGGCATCCTCGGTGTCCACCGCAAGGTCCACCAACCACTGGGCGAGAACCTCTCCTACGCGGCCGGGGAGAGTTTCACCGCCTTCGACACCCCGGCGGGTCGCATCGGCTTGCAGATCTGTTACGACAAGGCGTTCCCCGAGGCGGCCCGGGCGGCGGCGATCGACGGTGCCCAGATCATCGTGAGCATCTCGGCCTGGCCGGGGTCGCGCACCGGCGCGGCCACCGACCTGGCGCAGGATCGCTGGAAGAAGCGCTTCGACCTCTACGACCAGGCCCGGGCGCTGGAGAACCAGGTCGTCTGGGTCGCGTCCAACCAGGCCGGCACGTTCGGTTCGCTGCGTTTCGTCGCCAGCGCCAAGGTCGTCGGGCCGGGTGGGGACGTGCTGGCCGACACCGGGATCGACGCGGGGGTCGCCGCCGCCGACGTCGACGTCGAGGAACTCCTGGCGGGGGCGCGACGCATGATGTTCAACCTGCGCGATCGACGCCCGGACACCTACGGCGCCCTCGCGGTGACCAACGATTTCGCACTCGCGGCGCGTGCGGCGTTGCCCGTTGCCTGAGATGACGTTCACCGTCCGCTGGCCGGACGAGACGATCCAGCGCTGCTACTCCCCCTCCCTCGTCGTGCACGACCACCTCGACGTCGGTGGGCGCTACTCGGTCGAGGATTTCACCTCGCGGGTACGCACGGCACTGACCGAGGCGAGCGACCGGGTCCGCGCCAGGTACGGCATGGCCTGCACGTCCGCGATGGCACAACTCGCAGACATCGAGGAACGCGCCGCGACGTTCCCGCCGGATTGCCCCGAGGTCCACGTCCTGGCCCTGGAACCCCCGCTCCCCGCACCAGACCCCCCAGGAGCCTCCTCATGACCCCCCAACCCGAGAACCCCGAACTCCAGAATTCCGAGCTTCGAGTTCCCGAACCCCAGAGCGCAGAACATCACGAGGTGGTGATCGTCGGCGCCGGTCAGGCCGGGTTGTCGCTCAGCTGGCACCTCACCCGGCGCGGCGTCGACCACGTCCTGCTGGAACGCGACGAGGTCGGTCACGAATGGCGCGACGGGCGCTGGGACGCATTCACCCTCGTCACCCCGAACTGGCAGTGCCGACTCCCGGGGTTCTCCTACTCCGAGGAGTTCGGGGGTGCGGAGCCCGACGGGTTCATGGTGCGCGACGAGGTGCACCGCTTCGTCACGTCCTACGCGGCGTCCTTCGACGCGCCCGTCCGTGAAGGCGTCGAGGTCACGGCGTTGCGACGGAGCACGGGGACGAGTGCGTTCTTCGAAGTCGGCACGAGCGCGGGTCCGATGACCGCGGGACAGGTCGTCATCGCGACGGGCGGGTACCACCTGCCGATCGTGCCGCCCGCCGCGCAACGCCTGCCGCAGGACGTGGCGCAATTGCACTCCTCGCAGTACCGCGGTGCCGACACGTTGCCCGCCGGGGCCGTGCTCGTCGTGGGGTCCGGGCAGTCCGGGGCCCAGATCGCCGAGGACCTGCACCTGGCGGGCCGCACGGTCCACCTCGCCGTCGGTGGCGCTCCACGCTGCGCCCGGTTCTACCGCGGACGCGACTGCGTCGCCTGGCTGAACGACATGGGCACCTACGACGTCGCGGCCACCGAGGTCTCGGGTGGGGCTGCGGCGCAGGAGAAGACGAACCACTACCTGACCGGCCGCGACGGTGGGCGCGACATCGACCTGCGCGCTTTCGCCCTCGAGGGCATGCAGTTGCACGGCCGGTTGCAGGACGTGGCGGCCGGTGTCGCGCGGTTCACCCCCACCCTGGAACAGTCCCTCGACCACGCCGACTCCGTCGCCGAGAGCATCAAGGACGCCATCGACCGCCATATCGCCCAGCACGGAATCGACGCACCCGTGCAGGAGCGCTACACCCCGTGCTGGCGGCCCGCGTCGGAGGACACCGAGGTCGACCTGGCCGCAGCGGGCATCACCTCGGTCGTCTGGAGCGTGGGGTATCGCGCCGACTACCGCTGGGTCGAGTCGGGCGTGTTCGACGGCCGGGGCCGCCCTCGTCAGACCCGTGGGGTCACCGGGACGGACGGGTTGTTCTTCCTCGGGTTGCCGTGGATGCACACGTGGGGTTCCGGACGCTTCGCCGGCATCGCCCGCGACGCCGAGTTCCTCGCCGATCGTGTCACCGCGGCCGGGGAGCACGGCGCCCGAACGTCCACCGACCGGGAACTCGTCGCGGCGGTCCGCTGATCGTGGCGGAACTGCGCATCGCCGCGGTCGCCGCGAACTTCGGGCGGGAACTCGACCGCGGCGTCGCCAAGGTCCTCGGGATCATCGGCGACGCGCGCGCGAGGGCCGTGGACCTCCTCGTCCTGCCGCACGCGGTGCTCGGGGGATACCTCGCCGACCTGCGGGACCTGACCACCGTCGACCTGCCACCCGCTCTCGACCTCGCCTCCCCGCAGGTGCAGGAGATCGCCGACGCGGCCACGGGTCTGGTGGTGTGTTTCGGGTTCACCGAACACGATCCGGACGACGGGGGGCGCTGGAACTCCGCCGTCTGCGTGGGTGACGGTCGCGTCTTCGGCCACCATCGCAAGGTTCACCAACCCGACGGTGAGTGCCTCGTCTACACG
>JBPBQU010000464.1:0-3084 GCA_050955085.1 Janthinobacterium lividum
GGTGCGGGCGGCGTACGGACTCGAAGCGGCGCACGAGGACCTCGTCGGTGGCGTCCAGGAAGACCACCCGGGGCGAGACGTGGCGGGTGTCGAGGGCGGCCAGCGCGCCCGTCAGTTCGGCGAAGAATGAGCGCCCGCGCACGTCGACGACGACCGCGAGGCGGGGGATGCTCAGCCCGGCCCGGGCGGCGAGCTCGGCCAGTGGTTCCAGCATCTGCGGTGGGAGGTTGTCGACGACGTACCAGCCGAGGTCCTCGAGCGCCTTGCCCGTGGTGGATCGACCGGCACCGGACATCCCGGTGATGATGAGCAGTTCCGGGCGGCGGGGGCGCACGCTCGCGTCGGGGGCTCCCTCGGGAACCCCCGTCGGCGTCTCGGGCGACGCCGACGCGCCTGCGCCGGTGCCGTGTCCTGCAAGCTGCTCCACGGGGCACATCCTGTCATCCCGGGCGTGTCGGTCGCGACGCCCCCGCCACGCTTCGTCGAGGTTTGTTGACTGTGGGTCTAACTCCGACGGCGCTTCTCAGTCCAACAACTCCCCCGTCGCGGTGTTCACCGCGGTGATCCCGGCGGGGTGGCGGGTGGGGTCTGCGGCGGGGTTCACGCTCGCGCTCCCGGTGGCCGCCCCCGCCCCCGACGACTCCTCGGGGGCGCCCAGCGCGGCCATCACGGCCTGGGCGGTGCGCGGCCCCATGCCGGGTACGGCGGCGACCTCCTCGGCCGAGGCGCCGCGCAGCTTCTTGACCGACCCGAAATGCTTCAACAGGGCCGACTTGCGGGCCTGACCGAGGCCGGGGACGCCGTCGAGGGCGCTGGTCGTCATCGCCTTGCTGCGCTTGGAGCGGTGGTAGGTGATCGCGAACCGGTGCGCCTCGTCACGGACGCGCTGCAGCAGGAAGAGCCCCTGGCTGGTGCGCGGCAGCACCAGCGGATGAGCCTCCCCCGGCAACCAGACCTCCTCGAGTCGCTTGGCGAGCCCGCACAGGGCCACGTCGACGACACCGACGTCCGCGAGCGCCCGGGCCGCGGCCTCGACCTGAGGCTGCCCGCCGTCGACGACGACGAGGTTGGGTGCGTAGGCGAAACGCCGGGGGCGACCCGTCTCGGGGTCGATGCCGGTGAGGATGTCGCGGGCGACGGCGCCGCCGGGTTCGACCCGGGTGTCGGGGGTCGTACCGTCCGTGGGGGCCGTCTCCTCGTCCTCGCGCATCCGGCGGAAGCGGCGGGTGAGGACCTCGCGCATGGCGCGGGTGTCGTCGACGCCGCCCTCGTCACCGCGGACGCTGAACCGACGGTAGTCGCTCTTCTTGGGCAACCCGTCCTCGAAGACCACCATGGAGGCGACGACATTGGTCTCCTGGGTGTGCGAGACGTCGAAGCATTCGATGCGCAGCGGGGCCTCTTCCAGCCCGAGGGCCTCCTGCAGCTCCTGCAGCGCGAGGCTGCGGGTCGTGAGGTCACCACCGCGGCGGGTCTTGTGCAACGCGAGGGCCTGGGAGGCGTTGCGCTGCACGGTGTCCATCAGAGCGCGCTTGTCACCGCGTTGCGGGACGCGCAGGTCGACGCGGGAACCGCGGATCTCGGAGAGCCAGTCCTCGACGTCACCCTCGACAGTGGCGGGCAGGTGCGGGACGAGGACCTCGCGTGGAACGCCGTCGCCACTCTCCCCGCCGTAGACCTGCAGCAGCAGCTGCTCCACGAGTTCCGGGGCTCCGCCGTCCTCGACCTTCTCCACGACCCAGCCGCGCTGGCCGCGTACCCGGCCTCCGCGGACGTGGAAGACCTGCACGGCGGCCTCGAGCTCGTCGTCGGCGATGGCGAAGACGTCGGCGTCGGTGGCGTCCGGCAGCACGACGGCGGATTTCTCGAGGGCGCGGTCGAGCGCGCCGAGGTCGTCGCGGCGTCGGGCGGCGCGCTCGAAGTCGAGCTCCGCGGCGGCGGCCTTCATCTCCTGCTCGGTGCGGCGGACGAAGCGCTGGGTCTGGCCGGCCATGAAGTCGCAGAAGTCCTGTGCCAGGTTCTGGTGGTCCTCGACGGAGATCTTGCCCACGCAGGGGGCGGAACACTTGTCGATGTAACCCAGCAGGCAGGGACGCCCGACCTGGCCCGCGCGCTTGAACACCCCGGCCGAACAGGTGCGCACGGGGAAGACCCGCAACAGCAGATCGACCGTCTCGCGGATGGCCCAGGCATGGGTGTAGGGGCCGAAGTAGCGGGTGCCCTTGCGTTTGGCCCCCCGCATGACCTGCACGCGCGGCACGTCCTCGCTCATCGTGACCGCGAGGTAGGGGTAGGACTTGTCGTCGCGGTACTTGACGTTGAAGCGCGGGTCGAATTCCTTGATCCAGGAGTACTCCAGCTGGAGGGCCTCGACCTCGGTGGACACCGTCGTCCATTCCACACTCGCCGCCGTCGTCACCATCGTCATGGTGCGCGGATGCAGGTTGGCGAGGTCTTGGAAGTAGTTGCTCAGCCGGGCCCGCAGACTCTTGGCCTTGCCCACGTAGATGACGCGTCCCTGCGGGTCCCGGAAGCGGTAGACGCCGGGTTCGACGGGGATCTCCCCGGGTTTGGGTCGGTAGGTCGCGGGGTCGGGCACGCCACGAGGTTATGACGCGCCTCGGACAAGACGCTCGACGGCGCCCACTCACCCGGGGGTGGGGTAGTCGGCGTGCGCGACAGGGGTGGGCCCGACGGGTGCCCAAGATGCCCACTTGGTCGAAGGCGGGAGGACTCACCCCGCTGCGTGGATCCCGCCTTCCAGCGTCCGAGGGCGGCTACCCCGACGATCTCCACCCCCCGATCGCAACCGCGGGCCCCACCCAGGGACTGCCCCAGGGGTTGCGCGGTCGTCATGGGTGATGGAGCGCAGCCCGGTGATCTGCTGGACGTCGTGCGGAGCCTGGGTGCGGCCGACTTACCCATCCTGACCGCGTAGGCCGGGTTGCGCGTCGGCGCCCGGAGGTCCTCGGCAGAGATCTCAGGTCTGGGTGCAGTGACGAGCACGTCCTGCTGACGGGGGACACCGTCGTGGACTCGGAGCTGCACCAGTCGCCGGCCCTCCAGCGGCGGCGTGTCATCGCG
>JBPBQU010000465.1:0-3040 GCA_050955085.1 Janthinobacterium lividum
CGTCAGGGCGAGCATCTGGACCATGAGTTCGTCGGCGGGTTCGAACAACGCCAGGGCCCGCAGTGCGAGGGCGACCGACATCGTTGCCGACAGGTGGTCGTAGGTCCGGATCGGCTGGGCGGTGACGATCAGCTGACCCTCGGCCAGGTGGTCCATGGCCAGCGCCGTCATGCCGAGATCGACGCGGGACTCCGCGAGCAGGGCCAGCGCCTTGGCACGCCATACGGGTTCGGCGTCCGCACCGAGGCGCTGCAGCAGGTGACCTGCTTCCTCACTCGCCTCCGCAGCGCGGCCGAGCTGGTGCAGGGCGACACCACAGATGAACTGCAGGTACCGTGCGGTGCGCTCGTCACCCACTGCAGCGCAGAACCGCAGGCCCTCGCGGGCGGCCTCGATCGCCCGTTCGCCGTAGCCGTCGAGGTACCAGCGGTGCGCGGCCTCGGCGAGGGCGTCGAAGGGTCCGAACGGACCGACGAACTCGAGCTGGTTGCTCATCATCGGGCTGGACCCCTCTCGTTTCACACCCGCACCGCAACGCGTAGTAGTGAAGAGTAACGGAGCGCAGCCCCCACTGGGGAGGAGAACGTGTCCCGAGCCGGGATCGGCCACCCGGGGCAATCGCGGCGCGTCAGCGCAGGGCGCGGTTCACGGCCGAGATGACGGCCTTCAACGACGCGGTGGTGATGTTGTGGTCGATCCCCACCCCCCACAGCACACGGCCCCCGACGGCGCACTCCACGTAGGCCGCGGCCATCGCGTCCCCACCCGCGGCCAGGGCGTGTTCGGCGTAGTCCAGGACGCGGACGTCGACCGCGCCGCTCCGGTGCGAACCCAGGGCCGAACAGAAGGCCGCGATGGGACCGTTGCCGGTGCCGCCCACCGTGCGCAGCTCACCCGCGTCGAGGAGGTCGACCTCCAGCGCGTCCACCCCCTCGACCTGCGAGACCGAACGGGTGGCGCGCAACGCGAACCGGCCCCAGTCGGGGGTCGCGCTCCTCGAGGGCAGGTACTCGTCGGAGAAGATCTCAAAGATCTGCGCCGCCGAGACCTCACCGCCGGAGACCTCGGTGCGCTCCTGGACCACCCGGCTGAACTCGATCTGCAGTCGTCGGGGCAGGTCGAGCTGGTGCTCGCTCTTGAGCAGGTAGGCGACGCCCCCCTTGCCGGACTGCGAGTTCACCCGGATGACGGCCTCGTAGGAGCGTCCGACGTCCTTGGGGTCGATGGGCAGGTACGGGACGGCCCAGGCGATGTCGTCGACACCGCGCCCGGCAGCGGCCGCGTCCCGCTCCATTGCCTCCAGACCCTTCTTGATGGCGTCCTGGTGAGAACCGGAGAAGGCCGTGAAGACGAGATCCCCGCCGTAGGGCACGCGCTCACCCACGGGCAGCTGGTTGCAGTGCTCGACCGTGCGCCGGATGTGGTCGATGTCGGAGAAGTCGATCTGCGGGTCGATGCCCTGGCTGAACAGGTTCAACCCCAGGGTGACGAGGTCGACGTTGCCGGTGCGTTCCCCGTTGCCGAACAGGCAGCCCTCGATCCGGTCCGCACCGGCCAGGTAACCGAGCTCGGCGGCCGCGACACCGGTGCCGCGGTCGTTGTGCGGGTGCAGCGACAGCAACACGTTCTCGCGGTGGGCGAGGTGACGCGACATCCATTCGATCGAATCGGCGTAGACGTTGGGGGTGGTCATCTCGACGGTGGCGGGCAGATTGACGATGACCTGACGCTCGGCACTCGGCTCGAACACCTCGATGACGGCGTTGCAGATCCGGAGCGCGAACTCGAGTTCGGTGCCCGTGTAGGACTCCGGGGAGTACTCGTAGTAGATCGTGGTGTCCGGGATCGACTCCTCGAACTTCCGGCAGAGCCGCGCCCCCTGCAACGCGAGGTCGATGATGGCGTCCTGGTCCATGCCGAACACCACCCGCCGCTGCAGCACCGAGGTGGAGTTGTAGAGGTGGACGATCGCCTGCTTCGCCCCACGCAGCGACTCGTACGTCCGCTCGATGAGGTGCTCACGGGCCTGGGTCAGAACCTGGATACGCACGTCGTCGGGGATCAGGTCGTTCTCGATCAGCGTGCGGACGAAGTCGAAATCCGTCTGGCTGGCCGACGGGAAACCGACCTCGATCTCCTTGTAACCCATCGCCACGAGAAGCGTGAACATGCGCAGTTTGCGCTCGGAGTTCATCGGGTCGATGAGGGCCTGGTTGCCGTCGCGCAGGTCGACCGCGCACCAGCGCGGGGCCTTCTCGATGCGTTTCGTCGGCCAGGTCCGGTCGGGCAGGTCGAGCGTGATCTGCTCGTGGAAGGGCGTGTACTTCTGGAACGGCATGGGCGAGCTGGTCTGGGTGTTGCGCATCGTCTTCTCCTCATGGCTGGCTGCGGTGGCGGCCGGTGCGCACGACGAGATCCCGCGACGGGGAGACCGGCCTAGCTGGCCCCGTCGCGGCGACGAAGGAGGAGAATCTCCGGACGGGCCACGGGGGGACACTACGCGGGCGGTGGTGGTGTCGTCCACGTGGGCACCTCCTGCTCACCAGCGGGCATGATGAGCGCATGGGCACCGACTCTGCCGACGCGGACTCCATCGCGACCGGTTCGGCGGGTCGTGAAGTGGCACGGGTGGCCGCCGGTCCCGTCGAGGGGGATCTCGAGCGCAGCATCGCCGCCCAGGTGCGCGCTTATCGGAGAACGGCCGGGATGTCGGTGGCGGACATGGCGGAACGGGTCGGCATCTCCAGGGCCATGCTGTCCAAGATCGAGAATGCCCAGACCTCGTGCAGCCTCACGACGCTGGCACGGTTGGCCGCCGGACTCGAGGTCCCGGTGACGGCACTGTTCCGAGGGGTCGACGCCGAACGCGAGGCCGTCTACGTGCCCGCCGGCCACGGTGCCCGGATCGTGCGAAGGGGATCCAGACAGGGCCACCTCTACGAACTCCTCGGGGCGTTGCGCGGCCCGCACAAGCGCATGGAGGCCGTCCTCGTGACCTTGACCGAGGCGAGTGAGGTGTTCCCGCTGTTCCAGCACCCCG
>JBPBQU010000466.1:0-2971 GCA_050955085.1 Janthinobacterium lividum
AGGTGGCGAGACCTACTTCACCCTCGTCCACGGAATCGCCCACGAGTCCTCGGTCAGCTTCGTCGCCGTCCTGCAGGCGACCCGCGCACTGCGCAAGGGTTTCGACTCCGCGATCTACTTCTACGGCCCCGGTTCCATGAACTGCGTCGCCACCCGCGGTTTCCCCACCGTCGGGGATTCGGGTTTCCCGGGTGAGCAGAACATCAACGGGGCACTGGAGACGTTCATCGGAGAGGGTGGGACGGTCTACTGCTGCCGTTTCGGACTCGCGCTGCACGGTAACCGCGAGGAGGACCTCATCGCGGGTGTCATCCCGTGCCACCCGCTCGACGTCCAGGACGCCGTCATCCATTACGCCCGCAAGGGCGCGATCATCAACTCCACCTACATGGTCTGAGGACGGGCCAGATGAGCTGTCCGAGCGAGAGTTCGCCGGGAGACGTCTCGACCCGGGTGGACGTCGCGATCCGCGGTGTGCGCCTCGCCGCCCCCGTGCGCCGCACGGGTGGTGCCGGTCCCAGCGACGACGGCCACGTCGTCCTCGGCGGTCTGGCCACGGCGATCCCGTTGCGCTCGGACAGCCCCTACCTCGTCCGCGACGGCCGCCTCGTACGCGAGGACCCGTTCGGCGGTCCCGGTGCCGTCACCGACCTGGGCATCGACGTCACACCGGTGCGACGTCCGAGGTTCTACGACCTCGCCACGGCCGACGGCGTGTCCTACGAGAAGATCGCCAGACTGCACGGCAGCGACGTCCTGGCGACCACGGTCGTGCAGACCTGCTCGCGTTACGACCCGGAGAACCGGTGCCGTTTCTGTGCGATCGAGTCATCGCTGGCGGCCGGGGCGACGATCGCGGTGAAGACCCCGGTGATGCTCGCGGAGGTCGCCGAGGCAGCGCACCGTCTGGACGGCGTCAAGCACGTCGTCATGACGACGGGGACCTCCACGGCCCCCGACCGCGGCGCGCGTCACCTCGCGCGCTGCGTGCGGGCGATCCGCGACGCCGTGCCGGGCCTCCCCGTCCAGGTGCAGTGCGAACCACCCGCCGACCTCGCCACCCTCACCGAGCTCAAGGAGGCGGGGGCCGATTCCATCGGCATCCACGTCGAATCCCTCGACGACGCCGTCCGATCGCGATGGATGCCCGGCAAGTCCAGCGTGACGCTGGCGGAGTACTGGGCGGCCTGGACGGAAGCCGTGCGGGTGTTCGGCCGCAATCAGGTGTCCACCTACCTCCTCGTGGGCCTCGGTGAGGACCCCGACGAACTCGTCGCCGGGGCGCAACGGCTCGTCGAACTCGGGGTCTACCCCTTCGTCGTGCCGTTCCGCCCGCTCGTCGGAACCCTTGCCGTCGACGAGGACGGGATCGGCCCTCCCGACGCCGCCCTCCTCGAGGACGTCTCGCGTCGGGTGGCGAAGGTGTTGCAGGCCGGGGGGATGCGCGGAGCGGACCAGATGGCCGGATGCGCGGCCTGCGGAGCCTGTTCGGTGCTGCAGAACCTGAGCGCCTGATGGAACTGCTGACACCACATTCCGCTCTGCTGCCACCCGACGTCCCCGTCCTCGCCGGGGTGGCTCGCCGCCCACCGCCGTTCCGCATCGGCCTCGCCGATGCGGGTGACGAAGCCGCCTACCACCGACTGCGCCGCGAGGTCTTCGTCGGTGAACAGCACCTCTTCAGCGGCCACGACCTCGACGACACCGACGCGGACCCCCGCCGTCGCGTCCTCGTCGCCCACGCGCCCGACGGCACCGTCGTGGGCGGGGTTCGCCTCGCCCCCGCCGAACCGGGCCACCCCGACCTCGGGTGGTGGCGCGGCAGCCGTCTCGTCGTGCACCCCGCGGCACGGACGTCGGGTGGGGTCGGAGCCGCGCTCGTGCGGGCCGCGTGCGCGCACGCCGAGGAGGTCGGGGCGCTGCGTTTCGACGCCACCGTCCAGGCCCGCAACGCGGTGCTGTTCCGCCGGCTGGGGTGGGAGCGGGTGCGCGACGTCGAACTGCGGGGGGTTGCGCACGTCCTCGTGCGTTACCCCCTCGATCGCGTGCAACGACTCGTGGACGCGACGAAGGCCGCACTCGAACCGCTGTTGCGCGACCTGGAAACGACCCCACAATCCCTTGGGGGCAGCGGGTTCCGAGGTGACGACGGCGCCCCCGTCCCGGGTTCGGATCTCATCGCGGCCTGTGACGCGATCCTGCCCTCGATGGTGGAACGCGACCCGGAGTGGGCCGGTTGGTGCGCGGTTCTCGTCAATCTCAACGACCTGTCCGCGATGGGTGCCGAACCCGTCGGCCTGCTGGATTCGCTGGCCGCACCCGACACCGCGACGGCCCGACGCGTCGTGACGGGGTTGCGGGCGGCCGTGACCACCTTCGGAATCCCCGTGCTCGGGGGTCACACCCAGCTCGGCGTTCCCGCCGCTCTCTGCGTCACCGCGTTGGGACGCACCGCCGATCCCATCCCCGCCGGGGGCGGACGGGTGGGTGACGAGCTGACCCTGACGGCCGACCTGGGTGGTGGTTGGCGCCCGGGTTACCGGGCCACCCAGTGGGATTCGAGCTCTGGGCGCAGCGGCGAGGAACTACGCGCCATGGGGAGTTTCGTCAGGCGGTCGCGGCCGGCGGCCGCCAAGGACGTGAGCATGGCGGGACTGCTCGGCACGGTCGGCATGCTCGCCGAGGCCAGCGGGTGTGGCGCCGAAGTCGACGTGGCGGCGGTTCCCCGCCCGGCCGGGGCCAGCGTGGGTGACTGGTTCACCTGTTTCCCGGGTTTCGCCATGGTCACCGCAGCGCGACCGGGCTGGACGCCCGCCCCCGCCGGACCGGCCGTGAGCGCCGGGTGCGGCCGGTTGCACGAAGGCAGCGGGGTCAGCCTGCGCTGGCCCGACGCAGAGGTGACCCGGATGGTCCGGGGCACCGTCACGGGATGGGGACGAGCATGAGCAACGCGATCACGCGCGTCGCGGCC
>JBPBQU010000467.1:0-2946 GCA_050955085.1 Janthinobacterium lividum
GTTCTCATCGCAACCGGATCAGGGCTGCTGGAGCTGAACGGCATCGGCCCGTCGGGGGTGGCTCGGTTACTGGGTGTCGTCGCTGAGATCGTCCGGTTCCCGACCAAGGCCCACTTCGCGTCCTGGAACGGCACCGCCCCGATCGACGCCTCCAGCGGCGACAACAGCAGGCAGCGCCTGTCCCGGCTGGGTAACCGGCGGATCAACCGGGTGCTGCACATCTCCGCGATCGTGAAGATCCGGCACGACACCGAAGGGCGGGCCTACTACCGGCGGAAGTTGGCGTCGGGGAAGTCGCCCTTGGAGGCGATCCGGTGTGGCTGCCGCGGCTGCTGTCCAGGTCGAGGAGGACACCCAGGGGCAGGTGCTGGTGACGGGTCCGGGAGGACAAGTGGGGGCGGCTACTGGCTCCAGCGCGACCGGCTCGGTCCCCGATGCCGGTTCTTCGGAGAAGTCACTTCCCGGACCCGCCGCCCCCATCGTCGCCACCCGCAGACGACCGCGCAAGACCCCCGTCTGACCTACTCCTAGAACCAGAAGGGGTCCAAGACCGTGAGGTCGACGACGTCCTGGTCAGCGTCATGACCGCGACGTCCAACGGCGGTGAGTGAGCAGACGGTGAGGGTTACCCCTGTAACCGCCGACGCATCCAGCGACTGAGCCGGCGCTGCCAGTGCGACTCCCTCCAGGCGCGTTCTACAGCGAGGTGGGCAGCAGTGAACGCCTGGATCGCGCTGGTGCTGGCCTCGGCCAGCTCGGGATGCGCCCGGGCCAGGCGTCGACGTAACTCCGGCACGTCGTGGTGGCCAGTGGGCGTGAGTCGTACTCGTCGGTCACCGCGGGCGACCTCCTCGACACTGGTCCGGACGACCTCGCCGTCGTCGAGCCACGCGGTCTCCCCGTACTCGCCGTCATCGACGTCGATGGCCTCCATCCACCCCGACGCGTAGGACAAGTCGGGGAAGATGAGCGCCTCAAGGCTCCCGCCTTCGTCAAAGGCGATGACTGGGTGCTTGCACCATCGACGCATGATCGCGCACGAGACGCGCCATGTGCGGAAGGTCGCCGCTGCGGGGCGCAGCGGTCAGGCGAGGTAGCTGGTGATGTCGTCGGCGGCTGCCCGCAGGCTGGGGTAGTGCCGGTGCGCGCCGGGCAGAGGGGCCGCGGTGTTGACCGTCCAAACCCTCATGCCGGCGGCCACGCCCGCGGTGACGCCGGAGCTGGTGTCTTCGACGACGAGGCAGTCTGCGGCCTCCACACCCGGGTGTCGGGCGGCGAGGAGGTACGGGGCGGGGTGCGGTTTGCCGTGGGAAACCGCCGCTGCGTCCACGAGCACTTCCGGCAGGGGCAGACCGGTCCGCTCGAAGCGGATGCGGACGCGGTGGGCGTAGTTGCTGGTGACCAGCGCCCAGTGCCCTTGCGGTAGTGCCGTCAGCAGGTCGGCTGCGCCGTCGAAAGCGTTGTAGACCCCGGTACGGGCGTCTTCGTCTTCCAGGGTGTGCAGCAGCGCGAGGCATCGGGCTGGGTCGGCCTGGGGAGCGAGGGTGGCGAAGGTGTCCTGCGGGCGGGTGCGCAACGCGACCTGGTAGACCTCGGCGGGGTCGAGTCCGTGGTGTTTCGCCCAGGCGCGCCAGACGCTGCGTTGGTTCTCCAGGGCGTCGATGAGAGTGCCATCGACGTCGAACAGCACAGCCCGTTCAGCACTCACGGGCGAAGGCTACGACCAGCCACCGCTCACCCTGCCCCCGAGCCGACGTCCGCAACTCGACAGGACCGCAAGGTCGACAACGTCCACGGCAGCGGAATGACCGTGAGGTCGTGATAACTCGGACGACTCGCGAGCTAGCTTGATCAGGTGAGTAAGCAGTGGTCCAGGGTGTGCCGTGCGGCGGAGTACATCGGCCTGGTCGAAGACCCCTCGACTGCCCCGCAGCGCGGTAGCCGTGCTTGGTGGCGACGTGCCCTGCTCATCGTGGCTGTCGTTGTCGCCGCCACAGTCGTGAAGGCTCTGGTGTCCTGAACCACCCGCTCGGCGGTAGGACCGCGCGTCCCGAGTTCGGCGACGTGACCATGGAGCCGTGCATGTTCGGGTCGAGTATTACCGGAGGCTTCTGGCGGGGACGTCGGGCTCCGGTCGTGGGAGGACCACGATCAAGAAGGTAGCGATCGGCCCCAGCAGGAGTGAGCCGAGCCACCAGGCGAGACCGCTGCGGTCCTTGGCCTGCGCCAGGCCGGCGTTTAACAAACTGAGGGTGCCCCAACCGACGAAATAATCCTGATCCATGCCGATGGTTGTACCTGCTCACGCTCAGGCTGGCGGTAGACATCACGACTTCAGCACGAGCGGCGAAGCGGTTTTTTTGACGGAGATGCCGTGCCGTTCGAGCTCCCATGACACGACGCTCGAGACCGGACAGCCTCACGACGTCGGCCGCGCGTCGAGGGCATCGGCCAGGCGTTGAGCGTCCTCGACAGGCATGCCGACCAATCGGGCGATGCGGCCATCGTGCAGGACGAGCAACGAGACGTCGGTCCAACGGGTCTGCACCTTCACTTCGCGCACTTGCGTCCACAGGTACTGTCGCCAGCGCCCGGCCCGTCGCACGGCCGGGCCGTTGGGGCCGAGTCTCGTCGTCGGCTGAACGAACAGCGTGAAGTACAGCCACGCCAGCCAGATGATGATGCTGACGATGGACAGGCCGATATCCGGGCCGTCTCGGTTGTCGGTGAGCCGCAACGCGGCGCTCGCGATATTCAGCGTGACGGCGATCCCCACGATCCAGCGCACTGCGCGACTGGTCTTGGCCGAGTACAACGGTTGCAGAGCGCTCAGATCCGGTGCGCCGTCGCGTCGCGAGTTGCTCACGAGGACCCACCCTGCCAGCGACGGGTATCAGTGTTCGCGCGTCTCCTGGATATCACTCGGTCGCCGCGGTGAGAACCCAC
>JBPBQU010000468.1:0-2917 GCA_050955085.1 Janthinobacterium lividum
CGCCACGCCATCGCAGCCGACGTGGGGGTGTACGGGCTCGAGACCGCGCTGCGGGCCAGCGTCAGCGGCGGTGCCGGCCCGACGGTGGCCGTGCTCGCCGAGTACGACGCCCTTCCGGGCATCGGCCACGGTTGTGCCCACAACGTCATCGCGTCCGCCGCGGTGGGCGCCTTCCTGGGTCTGGCCGCCGCGCTGCGCAGCGGCCAGGTCGCTGGCACGGCCGTCCTGCTCGGGACCCCGGCCGAGGAGGGTGGCGGCGGAAAGGAACTGATGGCCCGCGAGGGCGCGTTCGAGGGGATCGACGCGGTCGTGATGCTGCATCCGTTCAGCTACGACGTCGCCGTCCAGCCGTTCCTCGGCCGGCGCCAGGTGTTCGCGACCTATCACGGGGTCGCCGCGCACGCCTCCGCCCAGCCGTTCATGGGGCGCAACGCGCTCGACGCCGTCGTCGCGGGCTATCAGGGGATCGCCATGCTGCGTCAGCACATCACCCCCGACGACCGGGTGCACGGCATCATCGTCGACGGCGGACAACGACCCAACGTCGTGCCGGAACGCGCGAGCGCGGAGTACTACGTGCGCTCGGCGCAACCCGCGACCCTCACCGACCTCTGCGGGCGGGTCGACGTGATCCTCCGGGCCGCGGCCGCGATGACCGGCTGCGGGTACGAACTCGAATGGGACCGCCAACCCGCCTACCTGCCGATCCGGGCGAACCTGCAGATGGCCGCACGCTGGACCATCCACCAGCGACGGCGTGGCCGCGACGCCCTCCCACCCGGTGTCGTCCCGGCAACCCTCACCGGGTCCACCGATCTCGGCAACGTCAGCGTCCGGGTGCCCGCCATCCACCCGATGCTCGCCATCGCCGGGCCGGACCTCTCCCTGCACACCCAGGGTTTCGCGGCCGCGGCGGCTTCTCCCGATGGTGACGCGGGGGTTCTCGACGGAGCGGTCGGACTGGCGCTGACGGCGCTCGACGTCCTCGCCGACGCCGACCTGCTCGCGGCCGTGACCGCAGAGTTCGAGGCCGCGGGGGGCGTCCTCGACGTCGAGGAGTTCCTCGCCTGAACCATCTCTGCGGGCAGATCGCACCTGCGGGCGAGCCGGTGAACCGCCCCACCTGACCTGCGTCCTGCGACTCCCCGCGTCAGACCTCGCCGTCATAGGCGCGGAGCTCGACGTCGCGCCAGATGTCCTCCCGGGGGTTCGTGACGAGCTCGAGGGTGTCGCGGGAACCCCACACGCGCACGGGAACGCCATCGGCACCGAGCGCCGGCCAGCCCGGATCCCCCGAGATCGCGAACCCCGTCCAGGCGTCGACCATCCGGCGGGAGAGCGCGGCTGCGGCCGGCGTCGGGAACACCCCGGGCACCTTCACCCCCAGGCGGGGGACGCGACGCAGCAGTGGCAGCACCGGCACGGCGTGCAGGAGGAGTTCCATCCCGCGCGGGTTCCCGAACGCGAACGGGACGTCGAGCCCGTGGGTCGCTCCGAACCGACCCCCCATCGCGGGTGCGCGCCAGGTGAACCGTGCGAGGAACGCCTGCCCGCCGCGTTCGGCGTGACGACGTGCGAACCGCCGCGAGGGTTCACCGAACAGGGCGTCGGTGAGGAGTGCGTCCCCCACGACACCCGGGGACGCCCCGGGCAGCAATTGCCGGTAGCGGAGCAGTCCGGCGGGCGGCAGACCGACCGCGGACGCATAGGCCCGCACGTCCGTACCCGTCCTCGTGACCGGGACGAAACCGCTGCGGGAGAACAGCGTCCACTCATCGTCCTGGGTGCTGACCAGGACGGGGACGTCCGGGTCACCGCCCGCGTGCGGCCCCTCGCTGTAGTGGCCGGTGATGAGGTCACCGTCGACGACGGGGTGGTAGAGCAACGGCACCGAGTTGCGAGGTCCTCCCGCGGTGTCGGCCACCGCGAGATCCTCGGTGACCGCCGCCGAGGCCGCGAGCAGCCGGCTCGGGCTCAGACCCGCGAAACCCTGCAACGTCGCCGGTACCCGGGCGGCGGAGGCGACGCGGGCCGCCACCTGGCGGGCCCGGGTGACGGTGTACATCTCCGAGGGGATGCTGCTGGCGATCGCCCGCGCGAACAGATTGCGTGCCACAGGAGCGCACATGAGGGCCGCCACCGACGCCGCACCGGCGGACCCCCCGGCGATCGTCACCCGCGCAGGATCCCCTCCGAAGGCCGCGATGTTCTCCGCCACCCAGCGCAGGGCCGCGACCTGGTCCAGCAACCCACGGTTCTCCGGGGCCCCGTCGAGCGATCCGAAACCCTCGAAACCCAACCGGTAGTTGAGGGTGACGACGGCGAGGCCGCGCGACACCCACGCCCGGGGGAAGTACGCGGGTGCGGAACCGGAACCGGCGATCCACCCGCCACCGTGGATCCAGACGAGCACCGGCAGGTCGCGCGGGAGGTCCTCGGGGACGAACACGTCGAGGGTCAGGTAGTCGTCACCGGCGGCGACCGTCCACCCGTAACCGGAACGGGGATCCTGCGGTGCGACGGCAGACGGCTCGCGGGCCTCCCGCACCCCCCGCCACGGGGGCACCGGGCCCGGCGCCTGGAACCGGTAGGGGCCCACCGGAGGCGCGGCGTAGGGGATGGCACGAAACGCCACGACCCCGTGCTCGGCGTTGCGCCCGCGGACACCTCCGGTGCTCGTCACGACGACCCTGGCCACGTTCCCGTCCCCGCCCGTCCTCCGCCCTGCTCACGCGCACCGCGCCATCGGTCGCGCTGCCGTCCTCAATCTACCCGCGGACACCGGACCGGGCCGGTCCGGCGGATTCTGGACCGGCCGGAACCTCGTGATCCCGGCTCATGCGTCGATGCGGTTGGGGTCCATCCCCGCAGCCCCCGCGATGATGAACTCCTTGCGCGGCGCGACGTCGTTGCCCAT
>JBPBQU010000469.1:0-2901 GCA_050955085.1 Janthinobacterium lividum
CAGCGGCCCGCCACCGGCATCGTGGCGGTTGTGGAACGCGCGGTGCGGGATGTCCCACTGCACGGCGTCGGTGTCCTGGAACTCGTCGACGAGGACGACGGAATACCTGCGCCGCAGGCGTTCACATGCCACCGGACCGGCCACGTCGGCTGCCAGCGCCTCGCGCAGAACCGCGAGGAGATCGTCGAAACCCAGGATGCGACGAGCGCGTTTACGGGCCGCGAGTTCGCGGCGAACGCCTTGGGCGAAACGCACCCGCAGGTTCTCCGGAGTCTCGGGAACCGTCGTCACGGGTTCCAGCCGCGCATCGGCGCGGGAGACCGCCTCCTTCGCGATGCGCAACGCGACGGTCCGACTGAAGGGCAGCGGCGCGGCACCCGGACGCACCGAGAACCGCACGTAGAGGTCGTCACAGACCTCCTCGACGAGATCGGAGAAGTCCTCGACGAGAGTCGCCCCCGGGTCGACGTCGGCGGCGGTGCCGAGGCTGGTGAGCACCTGCTGACAGAACTCGTGGATGGTCGCGACCGTCGCGCTGTCGAAGGCCGCGAGCGCCGCCGCGAGCCGCGCACGGCATCGCGCGACCTCACCGGGGTCACCGTTCGCGAGCATCCGGACGACCTCGTCGGGGTGCGTCGCAGCGCCTTCCGGTTCGGCGAGGGCATCGCGGGCCTGTACCAGCCGTTCCCGGACCCGGTCGCGCAGTTCCGCTGTCGCCGCCCGGCCGAAGGTGACGACGAGCAACTGGTCGATACGGGCCCGACCCTCGGCGACGAACCGGGTGACGAGCCCGGCGATGGTGTATGTCTTGCCCGTCCCGGCACTGGCCTCGAGGACGGTCGTGCCGGTGGGCAACGGGCCGGCGAGGTCGAACGTCGCGGGGGCAGGGGTGAAGAGGTTCACCGGGCGTCCACCCGCTGCACGTCGAGCACGGGTTCCCATAACCGCCGGGCGAGATCCGCGAAACTCCCCGGTGTCCTCCCGGGGGCGCCCTCTGGCGGTTCCCACCCGAGCACCGTCTCGAAGGGCACGACCCCACCCCACACGCTGACGTTCTCCTCCTGCTTGTCCTCCTTGTCGAAGGCGAACGCCGACGTCCACGCGTCACGGCCCGCGGCGATGGCCGCGGCGGGGTTCATCCCACGCCACATCGCCCCCGCCCACGCCGCCGTCGCCTCGACGGACAGCGGCAGCGGGAACCGCAACCCCAGGTCTCGCAACGCGAGGAGGTCGACGAGTTGGCCACGGGCCTGCTCGGCCGGTATCGGCCCGAGGGTCAGGACCGAGACCCCGTCACCGCGTTCCGGACGGCCGATCACCACGGTGCGGAACTCCTCCCCCGGGTGCGCGGCCGACAGGGCCAGCAGTTCGATCCAGGCCCGCAACGTCTGTTTGGGTTTCACCCGGGAGTACGTGGTCGTCACGGCAACCTGTCCGGTCGCCAGACCGCCCGAGCGCACGGGACGGACGCCACGCACGTTCCCCGTCAACCGAACCGCACCGATCCCGCCGCCTGGGCCGACACCGGTGACGTCGAGGTCGAGTTCCACGTCCACCGAGCGGGGCGGTCGGGTGTCGAACTCCGCGGCGACGTCCGCCAACCGGTCCACCCGGCCACCCACCTTGCGCAGCAACGCCTCCGCGAGGACCCCAGGCGGCAGGTCACCGCGGGCGGCCTCGATGCGGCTGACGGTCGCGGCATCCACCCCGGCCAGGCGCGCGGACAGGCAGCGGTCCCCGAGCGCCCACTCCTGCAACCCGTCGAGTTCGACGACCAGCGCGTCTCCTGGTTCCTCCTCGCGCGTGGAGGACGCGATCTCGAGGCGCTGGCGCAGGAACCCCCGGGCGGGGTGCTGGAAGAACGACACCAGATGGTCGAGGTCGACGTCGTGCCCGACCGCGGCGGGCAACCCGCGTTCCAGGAACGGCCGGGGCGGCGTCGGGTCCGCACGGGCCGCGAGGGCACCGGCGTGTGCGGTGGTGTCGTAACTGAACACCCCGTCACGTCCCAGCGCTCCGGCGGTGAAGTTCAACGGATCGGTGGGCTGCAACGGGTGCCGCACGATCAACGTCTCGCGCGAGGGCTGTTCGAGCAGGGCGTCGAGGGCATCGAGGAGTTCTCCGACGGGCACCGCGGGCGGCAGGACCGTCCCCGTGCGGACGTCACGACCGTTGTAGGTGACGACGAGGTGGTCGCGCGCGGAACCGATCGCGTCGAGCAGCACCTGGCGGTCCTCGCTGCGTGGGTCACGG
This sequence comes from Janthinobacterium lividum, assembly GCA_050955085.1. Classification (GTDB taxonomy): domain Bacteria; phylum Actinomycetota; class Actinomycetes; order Actinomycetales; family Kineococcaceae; genus Kineococcus. The sequence continues at coordinate 2,254 of JBPBQU010000469.1, forward strand.
TCCCCCAGCTGGGGGTCGCGGGCGAGCAGGTCGTCGGCGTCGGGGCTGGTCACCCGGGGGAACGCACCGTCGTCCATGCCGAGCAGGCAGACCACACGGTGCGGGACGGAACGCATCGGGGTAAGGGTGCAGACGGTCATCGCGCCGGTGCGGAAGTTCGAACGCTGCGGTCGGCCGGCGAAACGCTGGGCGATCATGGCCGCGACGTCACCCAGGCCGACCTCGGCGGTGCCGGCCCGCGTCGCGCCGGCGTGGACCTCGCCCAGTTCGCGGCGCAACTGCGTGAGCCACCATGCACTGTCGGGTGCCACGTCGGTGAGGTCGAGGACGGCTTCGAGCAGCACGTCGCACCATGCCGCGACCGAACGGAGCCCCGCCATCGCCACGACCGCGCTCTCGAGGCGGTCCAGGAGTTCCGCGAGCCGCCCGGCGAGGTCGACCCGACTGGACTCGACATCGGCCAGCGGCACGACCGCGCTCGAACCCAGGCCACCCAGCAGTTCGTCCCCCTGCCCCCCGAGGGCGACCCCGACCAACAACCGGTCCAACCCCGCCCGCCAGGAACCCTGCGCGAGGCCGCCCAGGTGCCAGGCCGCCCGGTGCTCTGGGCTCAACCCCCAGTGCACCCCGGCGTCCACCGTCCACTCC
>JBPBQU010000470.1:0-2897 GCA_050955085.1 Janthinobacterium lividum
GTCGACCCGGCCGGGCGCCGCCGCTCCGCACCTGCCGAACGTCCTGGGCGACCGCACGGCCCTCGACAGATGAGGGCGGCCGCTGACGTCCTGATCGGTGGACCTTGTCCCATCGGGCGAGGTTCGGGGTGACGAGACGGGCGCCGGGAGCACCCCGACGGCGACCCCCTCCCGCCCCGTGATCGAACCCGGCCCACCCACCGCCGGGGGGTTCGAGGATGGGTCAGTGGGCGTCGCGGCTCTGCCTGGCCAGCTCGGTGAGCACGCTGCGCTCGAGGGTCGCGGCCGCGGTGCGGTCCAGCTCGACGAAGCGCACCACGGCCTCACCGGTCTCGTCGTCGACGCGCAGGACCTCACCGCGGGCGTGGACCTCGGAACCGTCCGCGAGTTCGAGGGAGATGCCGACCTCGGACAGGGCTTCCGGGAGCATCGCCCCCTCGAGGCGTATCCCGCTGCGGGAGTAGTCGACCGTGGTCGCGTCGGCGACGCCGTCTCCGGACGTCAGGTGGACGGCGAGCGACCCGGGGGCTCGTACGGCGCCACGGCGGGTCTCGGAAGCCAGCAGCATCACGCCGGTGAGGGCCAGCTCGTCATCGCGATACGCCTGAGCCACGGCCTGGAAGACGGCGTGCGGGACGACGCTGCCGGCACCCCCTGCGGCGTCGGTGCTGACCCACACACGCTGTCCGTCCAGCGCTTCGACCGTCCCGGGTGCGGTGATGACGTGGCTCGTGACGACGAGTCCGGCGGCACCCGCTGTCCAGGACCGGACCGTCCCGGTGTGCAGCGTCGTTGCCCCGCCCATCGCGATCGTCGGCATGAGCGTGACGGTCGTGTCGATCGCCGGCCCGTCCGTCATGAGCAGCCCGCCCGTGGCAGCGTCCATCGAAACCCCCCAGAATGTGGCGATCGCGTGACCGCATGCACACGCTACGTCACATCCGGTGGGCGCTGCAGGCGAACGCCGCAGTTCGAGGGCAGTCGAGAGCGTGCCGTCCGTGACCCTGAGTCACACCTGACCCGCTGGTCACACCAGGTTCTCCACCGAAGCGTCGAGACGTCCGGCGACGTTCACCGCAGAGTCCGACGCTACGCGCGGACCTCTTGGCGCATCTCCTGAGCAGCGCGGACCGGACGCGCGGGCCGTAGCTGACGCCACACGACCAGGGCCGCGACCGCGGTCAGCACCACACCCGCGGCTGCGGTGGCGTCCAGCCCGTGCGCGAACGCCGTCCGCGCCGAGGCCAGCAGCACCTCCCCACCGGGCAACTCACCGGCCACCTGCACGGCGCCACCGAGGGTCTCGCGCGCTGTCGCCGCCTGCTCGGCGCTCGCCGTCGTCGGCACCTCGATGAAGCTGCGGTACACCGCGTTCAGCACGCTGCCGAGAACCGTGGTCCCCAGCACCGCGCCGACCTCGTAGGCCGTCTCCGAGATCGCCGACGCCGCACCGGAACGTTCGGCGGGGGCCGCGGAGAGGATCGCGTCGTTGGTCAGCGTCTCCGCCAGTCCGGCCCCGGCTGAGAGGACGGTGAAGGCGAGGGTGAGCTGCACCGCGCTCGCGACTCCCCCCGAGGAGCCGAGCAGGGCCGCGATCAGGTACCCGAGGGAACCGAGCAGGAGGCCGGCCGCGATGAGCAGGTCGAGGCGGATGCGACGCACCAGTCGGGCCGCGAGGAGGCCCGCCACGATCGCGACGACCGCACCGGGCAGCAGCAGCAGACCCGCAGGGACCGGGTCGAGGCCGAGCACGAGCTGGACGTACTGGGAGATGGCGAACAGCATCCCCGTCATGCCGCAGATGCTCATGAGATTGGCGAGCACGGCCGTCCGGAAGACGGGCAGGCGGAACAGCGTCACGTCCAGCAACGGGTCCGCGAGCTGCGTCTGGCGGCGCACGAAGAACACGCCGAGGGTGAGACCGCCGACGAGCGTGACGAGCGGGACGAGACCTGCCCCGCGATCCGCCAGCGCCTTGATCCCGTAGACGACACCCGTCATGGCCAGGATGGAGATCGCGACGCTGGGCGCGTCGACGTGACCCGCCGAGGAACTCTTCGACTCCTTCACGAGCCACGGCGTGAGGACCAGCAGGGCCACGATCACGGGCACGTTGAGCAGGAACACCGAACCCCACCAGAAGTTCTCCAGCAGCCAGCCACCGACGATGGGGCCCAGTGCCCCGCCGCCCGCGAATCCGCCGGCCCACACCGCGAACGCGGTACGGCGCTGCTCTCGGTGGGTGAAGGTGCTGCGCAACAGCGACAACGTGGACGGCATGAGCGTCGCCCCGAAGACCCCTAGCGCCACCCGACCCAGGATGAGCGCTTCCGCGGATGTCGCGAAGGCCGCCACGGCGGAGACGACGCCGAAGCCCGCGGCGCCGATGAGCAGCAGCTTGCGTCGGCCGTAACGGTCCCCGAGGGTGCCCATCGTGACGAGCAGGCCCGCGATGGCGAGGGAGTATCCGTCGACGATCCACAGCACCTGGGTACCCGTGGGCGCCAGTGCCGCACTGATGAACGGCACGGCGAAACTCAGCACCGTCATGTCCACCGAGATGAGGACCACCGGCAACACGAGCACCGCGAGCGCCGCCCACTGCCGGGCGGTGATGCGGGGTGTGGGTGTCGGTGTGGTGGTGGCGTTGCGCGACGGGTGGTGCGTGATCGGGCGGCTCGACGAGCTCTCGGGCGGGGTGGGGCGGGGCGGCGTCATGTTCTGTGTCCTCGGTAGATCGGTCCCCTTACTGTACCGTCCGGACGGTACAGTCGCCTCCCGATAGCCTGCCGCGATGACGCGCGACCCGGGTGAGACCCGCAGTGGACGCTCGGGTGCGACCCGTGATCGGTTGATGGACGCGTTCGAGAGTCTTCTCGTCGCCTCCGGTCCACGTT
>JBPBQU010000471.1:0-2860 GCA_050955085.1 Janthinobacterium lividum
CGCGCCGAGCGTCAGGTCGCCGTCCTGTTGGTCCTGTCCATGGTGGGCACCATCGGAGTCATCGTCTCGATCATCGCGATCAAGTACGACGGCAGTTTCGAACGGATCAGCTCCTCCACCAAGGCCATCGGGCTGTTCATGTTCCTCTCGCTCTTCGCGCTCGGTGTCGGCGCGGTGCACTGGGCGAAGACGCTCATGCCGGACGACGAGCGCATCGACTACCGCCACCGTCAGCGCGGCACCACCGCCGAACGCGACGAAGCCGTCGGCATCCTCAAGGAGGGTGCCCACGAAGCCGGTCTCGGACGTCGTCCACTGATCCGCAACACCCTCATCGGTTCCCTGGCCCTCTTCCCGTTGCCCGCGGTCTTCTTCTTCCGCGACACGGGACCGCTCCCCGGCAACAAGTTGTCGACCACGCTGTGGAAGGCGGGGACGCACCTGGTCAAGGACCCGGAGGGTGGCCGGATCCGGTTGGCGGATGTCACTTCCGGTTCCGTGGTCCACGTCATGCCCGAAGGCATCGAGAACGCGGAGGATCTGCTCAACGAGAAGGCGAAGGCGGCTGTGCTGCTTGTACGCCTCGATGCCGACCTCCTGATGGCCAAGACCGCAGAGTGGGGTGTCGACGGCACCGTTGCGTACTCCAAGATCTGCACTCACATGGGCTGCCCGGTGGCCCTGTACGAACAGCAGACCCACCACCTGCTGTGCCCTTGTCACCAGTCGACGTTCGACCTGACACAGGACGCCAAGGTGATCTTCGGCCCCGCCAAGAGGTCCCTTCCCCAGTTGCCCATCACCGTGGACGACGAGGGGTACCTCATGGCGATACGCGGCTTCGACGAAGCCGTGGGCCCCAGCTTCTGGGAGCGCGGATGAGCACCATCGACAAGGTCGCCGGTGGCGTCGGGAACTTCGCCGACGACACGGCCGGAGCAAGCAAGATCGTCAACGGGTTCGCCCGCAAGATCTTCCCCGACCACTGGTCTTTTATGCTCGGTGAGATCACGCTGTACAGCTTCGTCATCTTGTTGCTGACGGGGACGTTCCTCACGTTCTTCTACGAACCGAGTGCGGCGGAGACGACGTATCAGGGCATCTACACCCCCCTGTTCGGTCAGCACGTGTCCGAGGCATACGCCTCGTCCCTGCGTCTGTCCTTCGACGTGCGTGGTGGCCTTCTCATGCGCCAGGTTCACCACTGGGCGGCGCTGGTCTTCGTCGCCGCCACGATCGTCCACATGGCCCGGGTGTTCTTTACGGGCGCATTCCGCAAGCCGCGTGAGATCAACTGGGTCATCGGCGGGCTCCTGGCGATCCTCGCGGTGTTCGAGGGTTTCACCGGGTACTCCCTCCCGGACGACCTGCTCTCCGGCACCGGGATCCGCATCGCGGACGCGATCATCCTGTCCGTCCCGGTGGTGGGCAGCTACATCAGCTTCTTCCTCTTCGGAGGCGAGTTCCCCGGCCAGGACTTCATCCCTCGCTTCTTCACCATCCACATCCTGTTGCTCCCCGCGGTCATGCTCGCCCTCATCGTCGTGCACCTGATGCTCGTCGTGGTGCACAAGCACACCCAGTACCCCGGTCCGGGCCGGACCGAGGACAACGTCGTCGGTTTCCCCCTCTTCCCCGTCTACATGGCGAAGGCCGGCGGCTTCTTCTTCATCGTCTTCGGGGTCATTGCCCTCATCGCGTCCCTGGTCTCGATCAACCCGATCTGGGCCTACGGCTCCTACGATCCCTCGCCGGTCACCGCCGGGTCGCAGCCGGACTGGTACATGGGCTGGCTCGACGGTGCCGTCCGGTTGATGCCGGGGTGGACGGAGTTCACCCTCTGGGGCTTCACCGTCTCCTTGAACATCCTCATCCCGACGACCGGCGTGATCCTGTTCGTCATGGCCGCCCTCGTCCTCTACCCCTGGATCGAGCAGATCGCGACCGGTGACCGTCGCGAGCACCACCTGCTGGACCGGCCGCGTAACCAACCGACGCGAACCGGCCTCGGGGTCATGGCGTTCTCGTTCTACATCCTGCTGTGGATCTCGGGCGGGAACGACATCATCGCCCACATGTTGTCGTTGTCGATCAACGACATCACCAGGACGCTGCGTGTACTGATCTTCGTCCTGCCGGCCCTTGCCTTCCTCGTCACCAAGCGCATCTGCCTCGGGTTGCAGCGCAAGGACCGGGAGAAGGCGTTGCACGGTCGCGAGACAGGACGAATCGTCCGACTGCCGCATGGTGAGTTCATCGAGGTCCACGCCCGCCTCAGCGATCTGGAGCGTTGGACCCTTGTACAACACGATTCGCTGCGTCCGATGGAGATCGAGGACCGGGTCGACGCAGGCAACCCGGACACGTTGTACGGCAAGATCCAGCGTCGGCTCTCGAAGTTTTACTTCGAGGACCGCGTCGAGCCGGTGACGCCGGCCGAGCTGGCCGCGTCGCACCACGAACATGACGCCGTCAGTGGTGGACACCACGACGAGATCGACGCGGGCACCAGCCCCGCCATCGGTACCTCGCAGACGACCCACGGGTGACGGGTCCGCCCTGAGATCACGGCCCGACGAAGGCCCCGGACTCTCCGTCCGGGGCCTTCGTCGTCCCCCCGGTCAGACGATCGAGCGGCGCCGCAGCAGCAGCAGGGCGACCCACGCGGCGGGGACCCTGACCCAGAACGTCAGGAACCGGTGCAGGAGGGCGGCCGATAGCGCGGCCGACGGTTCGACCCCCGCCGCGACGAGCCCTGCGACGAGCGAGGCCTCGGACGCGCCGATACCGCCCGGGATCGGGACGGCCGCGGTGACTGCCGAACTCCCGACGACGACGAGCACGAGCAACGCCCACGGCG
>JBPBQU010000472.1:0-2830 GCA_050955085.1 Janthinobacterium lividum
CGCGTCTTCTGGATCTCGCACGTCAACATCCGTGGCCTCGAGGTGCTCCTGGAGACCGCGGCGACGGCCGTTCACCTCGGCGGGTCCGGGCGTCGCGCTCCAGAACAGGGAACCGAAGTTGGCGTACCGGACCCTGTAGGCGCCGCGTGCGAGGGAGGTCCGAGCTGGCGATCGGAAGTGGCCGGTGTCAGGGCTGGGGGATGGGCGGTATGGGGGGTGTCGCCGGTGCCACCGTCGATCCGCGCCCACCGGTCCGGCCGATGCGGGCTCCCCGCAGCCGCACCCCACGCGGATTGCCCGCGATCAACGGCAGCAGCCAGTGGGCCGAGCGATCGGCGTCGACGAGCACGGCGCGCACCAGCAGGCTCAGTGGTACGGCCAGCAGGGCACCGATGGCACCCAGCACGTACCCCCAGAAGACCACCGACAAGAACGTCAGCGCGGTGGACAGACCGACCGCGCTGCCGACGACACTGGGTTGCACCAGACCCTGGATGATCACGTTGAGGACCGTGAAGACGATGACGACCACGAGTGCGTTGGTGGGCCCGTTCGCCAGCAGGGCCAGCAGGGCTGGAGGCACGACGCCGAGGAAGAAGCCGACGTTGGCGATGTAGTTGGTCAAGAACGACCACAATCCCCACAACAGCGGTAGGGGCACCGCCAACCAGGACAGCGCTGCGATGTCCAGGACGGCCACGACGGCTCCGAACACCGTGGAGACGACGATGAAACGCCGGGTGCCGGCCGTGAAGCTCATCAGTGCGGAGATGGCGTCGGGGTGCGTCCACGTCGCCTGGGCCAGGAGTTTCGGGAACACCGCCGCGTCCAGGGCGAGGAAGAAGAGCAGGAACAGCACGAACCCGAAATCGGAGATCCCGGAGCCGACCTGGGCGAGCGCGGTCTGGGCGATACCGAGGACCTGTCCGGTGTTGATGCTGGCCACGGCCTGGGAGATCTGCGCCTGACCGACCCCGACCTCCGCGAGCAGATCCATCGCCTGGTTCTGCAGTTCGGTGAATCGGGGTGTGTACGTGGGAAGGAGGAATGCCAGCCGGGTGATCGACCAGGCCACGGCCGCGCCCGCCCCCAGCACGAGCAGGTAGAGGACGGCGAGCAACGTCGCCGTACCCACCCACCCGGGAAGTCGACGTTTCTGCAGCCACGCCTGCACGGGGTGCACGACGATCACCAGGACCAGCGCCAGGAACATCGGTCCCAGCGTGCCGGAGAACGCACGCATCCCTGCGATGGCAACGACGGCACCACCGAGGCCCAGCAGGAGCACGACCGATGGCGGCAGTACGCGGGTGGTTGGTTCCCGCGCCTCATCGCCGGCAACCCCTGTGGCTCCGGTGCCGAACGACGAGGCGGTGAATTCGTTGGACCCTGCGGGCGTCGACATTCTTCCTCCGACCATGGGGTGCGATTGTCACGCGCACCGCGGACCGGGCGACCCTATAGGGGCGAGCGCGGGCGCACGCATCCGCCGGACCGTGACTGCCGGGGGTCAGGTGATCTCGGCGACCGGCGCGTGGGTCACGACTCTCGCCCGGGTGGCAGGTCGACGCAGACGGGCCACGACGCGACAGGCGAGGTAGATGAGGAACGACACCGTCGTCACATAGGGGCTGATCGGGACCGAGGAACCGAGCGCCACCAGGGTTCCACCGACCATCGCGGTCAGCGCGAACACCACCGAGAGCAGCGGCACGACGAACGGGGAGGCGCTCACCCGGACGGCGGCGGCTGCGGGGGTCACCAGTAGTGCGAGCACGAGCAGCGCCCCCACGATCTGCACGCTCATGGCCACGGCGAGTCCGAGCACGAGCATGAACACTGGTGACAGGACACGCACCGGGACCCCACGCGCCGCAGCGAGTTCCGGGTCGAGGCTGGCGAACAGCAACGGCCGCCAGAGCAGCACCATCGTCGCGATGACGATCACCGAGATGACGGCCAACGAGATGAGCTGTGGGTCGTCGACGGCGACGATCTGGCCCGTCAGCAACCCGAACTTGTTCGCGGCCCGGCCCTGGTAGAGGGCGAGGAACAACACGCCGAGGCCGAGGCCGAACGGCATCAGGACGCCGATCGCGGAGTTGTGTTCGCGGGCCCGGGTTCCGAGGATCCCGAAGAGCACGGCCGCGAGGACCGAACCCACCAGGGAACCCACGACGACGTTCGTGCCCAGCAGCAGGGCGGCGGCCCCACCGGCGAAACTCATCTCGCTCGTGCCGTGCACCGCGAAGGGCAGGTCGCGGGCGACGACGAAGACGCCGACCAGGCCGCCGACGAGGCCCAGCAACACCCCGGCCCAGAGGGAGTTGTGGACGAGTGCGAGCAGGGCCCCGTAGTCGGAGAAGTCGAAGATGCGGTTCCAGGTGGAGTTCACGAAACGTCCTCGGGGGCGTGCGGGTGTTCGCTGGGAGCCGCACCACCGGCGACGAGCAACCGGCCGTTGGACCGGAGGACCTCGACGGGGGAGCCGTAGAGCTCGGAGAGGGTGTGCGAGGTCATGACTTCCGCGGGGCTGCCGATGCGGAACGTCTCGTTCGCCAGGTAGAGCACCCGGTCGGCGTAGGGCAGGACGGGATTCACATCGTGGGTCACGAACAGGACCGCCGCCCCGGTGCGGCGGCGGCAGTCGTCGAAGAGCGCGCTGACGGCCGCTGCGTGGTTCAGGTCGAGGGAGAGCAGGGGTTCGTCGGCGAGCAGCAGGATCGGGTCGCCGACGACGCTCTGCGCGACGCGTAGCCGTTGCTGTTCACCCCCGGAGAGTCGACCGACGGGGGCGTCGGCGTAGGACATCGCCCCGACGGCCTCGAGG
>JBPBQU010000473.1:0-2817 GCA_050955085.1 Janthinobacterium lividum
GGTGCTCCACGATCGCCTGCTCGATACGTTCGGGGACGGCTTCCAGGGCCGCCGCCATGAGGAGGTGGGCAGCTCCGTCGAGGGATTCAAGGATTCCCTGCAGCCTCGGGGAGCGAGTCGAGGTCGTCAGCACCTCATGGAGAGTGACATCTAACGGGGAGTATCGCGCCACCGTCGTCACCCCCTCCAACTCCTCCTGCAGGGAGCGGACCCGGGCCAGTTCCCCGGGGGTCACGTGCTGCACCGCGAGCCTCGCGGCCACGGGTTCGAAGGTTTCCAGCAGCAGGCGGATCTCGAGGAACTCCTCGAGGTCGACCGTCCGGACACTCGCGCCGCGACGAGGGTCGAAACGGACGTAACCCTCGGCAGCGAGATCGCGCAGAGCCTCACGGACGGGCGCCACACTGACCTGCAGCTGCACCGCGAGCGCGCTCTGACGCAGATGCTCCCCCGGTTTGAGGACCCCGGAGACGATGCGGTGACGCAACGTCTCCCGGACGCGTTCATGGACGGTGGCCCGCACCGGCAGCTCGGTCACCACCATCGCGTCCGGGGCGGACACCGTGAGAGCGGGGCTCATGCGAGGTCGGCGGCGGGCATCTCGGCGTGCGGGGTCATCAGGAGCCTCCCGGGGCCGATGGGTCCGACGGGCGCCGGACAGATTCGAATTCTCTGCCCCACACATGTCATCGACGGGTCGGGCGCGTAACAGCCGTGTTGCGCTCGTGATCCGAAGCCGAGGGCGCTGCACGGAGGGGACGCCGGGGGACGGGTCAGCCCCGCACCGCGCGTCGGGCAGGATGCGGCGATGGACCTCGCCGCCTTCATCGCCGATCTGCCCAAGGCAGAACTGCACCTGCACCTCGAAGGAACCCTCGAACCCGAGCTCAAGCTGGAGCTGGCCCAGCGCAACGGTGTCGACATCGGTCAATACAGCGTCGAGGACATCCGATCGACGTACGTCTTCGATTCGCTCGCCTCGTTCCTCGGCGTCTACTACCCGGCCATGGACGTGCTCGTGCACCGCGAGGACTTCCGCGACCTCGCGATGGCGTACTTCCGCAGAGCGGCTGCTCAGAATGTCCGGCACGCCGAGGTGTTCTTCGACCCGCAGATCCACGTGGCCCGCGGTGTCGCCTTCGAGGACGTCGTGGGCGGATACCACGACGCGGTGGTGGCAGCGCGACACGAACTCGGACTCTCGGCGGCGCTGATCCTCTGCATCGTGCGCGACCTGCCACTGGAGAGCGCGGAGGCCGTGATCGAGGCGGCCCTGCCGTTGAGTGATCAGATCGTGGGGATCGGGCTCGACTCCGACGAACGCGGCAACCCACCGGCAAGATTCGCTCACCTTTTCACCCGGGCGCGCGCCGCGGGTTTCCGGATCACCGCGCACTGCGACATCGACCAGCAGGACACCATCGAGCACCTGCGCCAGGTGATCGAGGACATCGAGGTCGACCGGATCGACCACGGCACCAACGTCGTCGAGGACCCGCGGCTGCTCACCCTGGTGAGTGACCGTGGGATCGGATTGACGTGCTGTCCGATCTCGAACTCGTTCGTCACCGACGACTCCAAGGCGTCGGTCATCGCGCAGCTGTTGCGCAGCGGTGTGCGGGTCACCGTCAACTCCGACGATCCGGCCTACTTCGGTGGCTACGTGAACGAGAACCTCATCGCCCTGACCGCGCAGGCCTCACTCACGCCTGATGAGATCGTCCAGTTGCAGCGCAACGCTTTCGAGATCTCCTGGATCAGTGACGACGAACGGGAGGGTTTCCTCGCGGAACTCGACGCCTACGAGGCGTTGGTGGCCCCGCCGCTGTGACCGAGGATCGTCATGATCCAGCACGAACACCCGGGACGGACACCGGCAACCCCCGCGCCACGTACGAGGTGGCGGGTCGCCGGAACCGTCCTGCGAATGGCGCGCACCGAATCCACGGCAATGCGCTACCTGCAGGTCCCGCAGAGGCGGCGGTACGCACGCCCGGACCGGGCACGCCACCGTCTCCGTCATGCTGCAACCCACGGCCCTGCTCACGGCGGTCATCGCCACCGCCGGACGATGACGAACAGCCCGACGCATGGATGACGCGACGGTCAGCCGGCGCAGAACGGGCGGTCGGAGTACGCCAGTCGGAGAACCCCGTCGTTGTCGTCCAACCGGATACCCTGGGACTGCAGCCCGAGGCGTTCCGCGACCCGACGCGACGGCACGTTCTCCGGCAGCACCCAGGCGACGACCGGCACGGTGTCGTCCGCGGCCATCGCCGCCGTCAGACCCGCCCGGGCGAGTTCCAGGGCGTACCCCTTCCGCTGTTGTTGAGCCGCGATGCGGTAGGAGAGGTTCCAGCTGCCTGATCGGTGACGTTGGGCCCCACCGACCCCGACGACGGCGTCCTCGGAGTCGAAAACCGTCCAGTAGCTCAGGCCGTCACGCACCCGACACTGCGCAGCGCGTCGCAACCAGTCGCGGGTGCGATCGACATCGACGTGGCGGGCGCCGGGGTCGAACCACCAGCCCGCGGGATCTGACATCACCGGGAACACGAGTTCAGCGTGCTCCGGATCAGCCGGTAGGTAACGTAACCGGTTCACGGTTGTTTCCAGTCGAAGGCCCCGATCCGCCACACCATCCACTGCAACCACCACCGCAGATGCGGCGGCTCGACCGCACCCCCCAGAGCCACGACCGCAGCCCGCAGCTCCCCGTCACCCAGTTCCAGGACCTCGCCACCCTCATGCGCCACCCGGGCGAGGAACTCATCGGACTCCCCCCGCAACAGGTGATCCTGCGCCACCCACGGGTTC
>JBPBQU010000474.1:0-2802 GCA_050955085.1 Janthinobacterium lividum
AGGACTCGTCGTGCATGCAGCTCCTCGGCTAGAGCGAGGTAGGCAGGCAGGTCACGGCGGTCGCCGTCGAGGGCGTCGTACAGGCGCACCAGTCGCGGGTCGCGGAACTCCTCATCGCTCACTGACGGCATCCGATCACGACGGTCGTGCGCGAACTACAGGTTTGCTCGTACACCCCACGACCGCTCGGTCATGCCGCCGTCCGCGCGCGATCATGGCCGGCTAGCCACGACCTCACATGTCGAGAGGCGCGCGATGGCTCACGGCCACTTCTTCACCGGCCGACGCCCTCCGCGCTAATTGGTGCATCGAAGTCCAGCTGCACTGAGTCCGTGACGTCTCCGTGGACGTCCACCTGTCATCGAGCACCCTGGTCAGTCCTCGAGCAGCTCGGGGGGCCCCTGGGTATCCAGGAGGAAGTCGGCGAACTCGGTGAGTGAGACCGCGAGCTCGGTCGAGCGGGGGAGCATCGTCGATTCGTAGGTGCGCACGGCTGCGTCGGTGCTGTCGGCACCGGCGAGGGCGAGGGCGAGTTCGCAGGCGTCGAGCATGGCGAGGTTCACCCCGACGCCTAGCGGCGGCATGAGGTGGGCGGCGTCGCCCAGCAGCGTCAGGCTCGGGGAGTGCTCCCACTCGTGCGGGGCGGGCAGCACGAACAGCGGACGGTGGACGTAGGCGCCATCGTTGTCGGTGATCAGGCGACGCAGCTGCGGTGACCACGCAGCGAACTCGCAGGACAGGTGTGCGCGTAGAGCCTCGGCGTCCTGGACGTCGAACCCGTTCGTCTCCAACCAGTCCACGGGCTGGCGCTGCACGATGTAGACGCGCATGTGGTCACCGTCGTTGCGTTGGGCGAACAGGGCACGCTCACCGTCGGAGGCCATGGCACTGCCGCCACCGACGAGTTCAACGAGTTCGGGGTGCTCGGTCTGCACGTCGTCGAACCAGGCCTCCAGGAAGCTGACGCCGGTGTAGTGCGGCGTCGCCGGCGACACCGCCCGGCGCACGCGCGACCACGCACCGTCGGCCCCGATGACGAGGTCGGTCTCGATCGTGGTGCCGTCGCTGAACTGCAGCGTCCGCGGTGCGTCGAGGCGTCCACCGGTCGGTTCGCTCACCGACTGCAGCGTCCGCCCCCACTGCACCGTGCCCGGGGAGAGAGAGCGCAGCAGCAGTTCCCGCAGCTGCCCCCGGTCGATCTCCGGAGCCGACCGCTCGTCCTCTGCAGGCATGTGGTGGCCCAGGACCTGGCCGGTGGTGTCCAACTGCCGCATCTCCTGACCCTCGAAGCGGGCCAGGGCGAAGAACTCCTCGAGCAACCCGGCCTCGCGCAGTGCCAGCTGGCCATCCTCGACGTGCAGGTCCAGCGAGCCTCCCTGGTTGCGTGAGTGTGCGTCGGGGTCGCGGTCGTAGACGGTCACGGTGAGGCCGTGCTCCTGCAGGATCCGGGCGCAGGTCAGGCCCCCCGGTCCGGCGCCGATGATGCTGATCCGCTTTCCGGTGAGTGTCGTCGTGGTCATGTCCGGTCTCCTTCGTCATCGCTCCGGCTGCACCGGACGGGCTGCGGGGGTCCCGAAGCCCTGGTGGCCTCGTCCGCACCACCACGTTAGAGAATTCGATACGAAAGTGCAACGAGTACACCTTTAGTCTGAGTGCGATTCCGCTATGATCACCTCATGACAGCAGATGCACCCGCCGGGCGCCGCGAGCGGAAGAAAGCCGCCACCCGCCAGGCCATTGCCGATGCCGCGCTCGAGCTGTTCCTCGCCCGAGGCTTCGACCGGGTGAGCATCCGCGACGTCGCGGAAGCGGCGGACGTGGCGACGACGACCGTCTTCAAGCACTTCGCGAGCAAGGAGGCGCTGGTCTTCGACCGCGACAACGCCGTCGAGGCGGAGCTGACCGCTGCCGTCCGGGGGCGGCCCGCGGGTCAGGACGTCTTGGAGGCCTTGCGCCTGCACGCGTTGTCCAGCTGGGTGCCCGTCACCGCAGACCCGGGCCTTGCGGAGCTGGCCACGCTGGTGGAGCAGACCCCGGCTCTGCAAGAACACGTCCAGCACATGTGGGCGCGGCACGCGGAGGCTCTCGCGGTGCTCCTCGCGCAGGAACTGGGGCGCGAGGCCAGCGACCCGGCCTGCTCGGCGCTGGCGCGCTTCGTCCTGCAGGTCCCCACGCTGATCGGGTCCGCCGCAGAACCGCGCGCAGCCGCCGACGCGGCCTTCGACCTGCTGACGCAGGGCTGGCGGGCGCACACCGACCGGTGACGGGCCGCACGAACGACCTCGGCCACCGTCCCTCGACCTGATCGGCGGACGGCTCCAGCGCGCACTCCCCTCACACACCGAACCCCACCCTGGCGGGACTCACGACAGCTCGCCGCCGGCGAGCAAGGTCGAGACGGGTTCTACCGCCTACCGCGGACCGCGCTGCCACCGCCCTGCGGACCTACCTTCCCCCATGGTCGACACCGCCGACTTCGCGGACATGCCGCTGGTCAGGCGTGGCCCCGGGCCGACGACCGGCCCCTGCCACACCGCCCAGGACGCTTGACCAGCACTCCTCGGCCCTGGTGGGCGGACCGGTGTCAGAGCTCGCGGACGCGCAGGAGGCTGGTCAAGTTCAGCGATCGGCGGGCTCGACTGTCCTCCAGGGCATCAACGACGACCGAGGCCCCCACCCACGACGCACCCGCATCCTGCACCAACGCGCGGACGGTCAGCACCTGCCCACCGGTGGCAACCCAGTCATCGACGAACAGCACCCGATCCCCTGAACGCAGCAGATCACGGCGAAAGCCCAGCC
>JBPBQU010000475.1:0-2758 GCA_050955085.1 Janthinobacterium lividum
TCTCTGGAAGGACGTCCTAGTGGCCCCCGGCCCGCACAGCTCCAACCTGGTCAGTGCCGAGTCGTTGACCGTCGTGCACGGTTCGCGGACCCTGCTGGACTCCGTCTCCCTCGGCGTCGCGGAGGGCGACCGCATCGGTGTCGTGGGTCGCAACGGTGACGGCAAGTCCACCCTGCTGCGCCTGCTCACCAAGCTGCAGGAACCCGACGGGGGTCGGGTAACCCACACCGGGGGCCTGCGGCTGGGCATGCTCTCGCAGTCGGACCCGCTGCCCCCCGGGGCGACCGTGCGCGAATCCGTCCTGGGTGACGCGGCCGAGCACGCGTGGGCCTCGCAGTCCCGCATCCGCGACGTGGTCTCGGGTCTGCTGGGTGACCTCGACGCCTCCGACGTCGGCGGGCTGGACGCGGTCGTCTCGACCCTGTCGGGAGGCCAGCGGCGCCGGGTCGCCCTCGCCGGGCTGCTGGCCGCCGACCCCGGGGGGGCGGGTGACCTGCTCGTCCTGGACGAACCCACCAACCACCTCGACGTCGAAGGGGTGGCCTGGCTGGCCGAGCACCTGCGCACCCGGTGGGTCTCGGGATCCGGTGCGCTGCTGGTCGTCACCCACGACCGGTGGTTCCTCGACGCGGTCTGCGAGCGGGTGTGGGAGGTCCACGACGGTGTCGTCGACCCCTACGACGGTGGTTACGCGGCCTACGTCCTGACGCGCGCCGAACGCGCCCGGGTGTCCGCGGTCACCGAGGAACGTCGACAGAACCTGCTGCGCAAGGAGCTCGCCTGGTTACGCCGCGGGGCACCTGCCCGGACGAGCAAACCGCGCTTTCGCATCGACGCCGCGAACGCCCTCATCGAGGACGTCCCGCCGCTGCGCGATTCCGTCGAACTCGCCAAGATGGCGACGACCCGTCTCGGCAAGGACGTCGTCGACCTCGAGGACGTCTCCCTCGGATTCCAGGTCGGCGGTGCGCGCAAACAACTGCTCGACCACGTGACGTGGCGCCTCGGTCCGGGGGACCGGGTCGGGATCGTGGGCGTCAACGGGGCCGGGAAGTCGAGCGTGCTGGGCCTCCTCAACGGCCTCGCCCAGCCCGACTCCGGCCGGGTCAAGCGCGGCAAGACCGTCGTGGTGGCGACGTTGTCGCAGGAGGTGCTCGAGCTCGACGAGGTCGGTGAGCTGCGGGCGATCGAGGCCGTCGACAAGGTCGCCAGCCATGTCCGGCTCGGCGATCGCGACGTGCCGGCGGGGCAACTGCTGGAGCGCCTGGGGTTCACGACCCAGCGGGCCTGGACGCGCGTCGACGACCTCTCGGGTGGGGAGCGGCGGCGGTTGCAGCTGCTGCGCCTGCTCATGGCCGAGCCCAACCTGTTGCTGCTGGACGAACCGACCAACGACCTCGACACCGACACCCTCGCGGCCGTCGAGGACCTCCTCGACGGCTGGCCCGGCACGCTCGTCGTCGTCAGCCACGACCGGTACCTCTTGGAACGCATCACCGATCGCCAGGTGGCGTTGCTGGGCGACGGTGCGCTGCGCGACCTCCCCGGCGGGGTCGAGGAGTACCTGACCCGACGGGCCGAGGCCAAGGCCGCACAGGCCGGCCAAGGGGCGCGTGGAGGGTCGGCCGTGGCCGGCGCACCCGCCGTCGACGGCGCGCTCGTGCGGGGTGCCCGCAAGGAGATGGCACGCATCGAGCGACAGCTCGAGAAGCTCGCGACCCGCGAGAAGCAACTGCACGTGAAACTCGCGGCGCAGGCGACCGACCTCAGCGCCGTGACGGAACTGGACGGCGAGCTGCGTGTCCTGGACCGGGAGCGCACAGAGCTCGAAGAATCCTGGATGGAGGTCTCCGAGCTGGTGGAGTGATCCGCCCACGCGAGGCTCACGTCACCCGGGTGCCTCACCCTGCGTCCTTTCGAGTGTGCGAAGCGTCCCGCCGGCACGCCATCCGGGCTCATCACGGGCCCCTACTGGTCCGGATGAGTCATTCTTCGCATCGTTCGGGTGGCTTTCCCCTACTCTGTGCCACGCGGCGCTGGTCCCACGTGGGGGCGTGCTCCATCGCTGTCTCCGCCTTTCCGAGCGGGTTGACGCACCAGTCCAGGGGGGACTTTGAGCATCAGCGACGTGCCCGACACCAGAATCGATCGGGGTGAGATCGAGGACCGGCTCCTCGGGACCTCACCCGCGGACGAGAACGCCGACGCCGCCCGCCGCGAGCGCGTGCTCATCCCGCGCCAGCGCATGACCTTCGGACACGCTGAGCGCACACCGGCCTGGCAGCGCAGCTACGTCCAGCGGATCATGGCCGGTGATGCCGGCTGCGCCGCCCTCGCCGCTTTCGCGGGTTTCTTCGCGCGCTTCAACACCGAACCCGCCGACCTCACCTCCACGGCCGGGCGAGCCGTGGTGATCTGCGCCGTGGTGCTGCCGATCTTCTGGGTCGCCGCGATGGGCGCGTTCCGCAGTTACGAACCCCGTTTCCTCGGGGTCGGTTCGGAGGAGTTCCACCGCGTGCTCACGGCCGCGCTCGCGGTGGTCGCGGTCGTCGGTACCTCCTCGTGGGCCTTCGGACTGGAGATCGCACGCGGGTACGTGGTGGTGGCCTTCCCGATCGCCACGGTCCTCACCCTCGTCCTGCGCTACGTCACCCGGCAGAAGCTGCACCAGCGTCGGGCGCGGGGCGAGGCCGGGCAGACGGTCGTCGCCGTGGGACACCGGGCGGCGGTCGCCGGCATGGCGCGTCAGCTGCACCGT
>JBPBQU010000476.1:0-2664 GCA_050955085.1 Janthinobacterium lividum
AAGCTCGACGGCGGTGGGCGCTGGGGTTGATGGCCCTCAGCGCCCTGTCCTGGTGGGCCTGGTTGGCCTGGTGGCTCCTCGATGCGTCAGTACCCGCGGCAAGCAACTGGCTCGTGGCCGGTGACGTCATCACGCTGGCCGCTGTCGTCGTCCTCGGTGATCTGCGGGTGGGGCAGTGGTGGGGCATCGTGCTCGCGGTGGCTCCGCACGCCATCGTCTCATTCTGGCCGATCGCGCGCAGTGATCCTTTCGGCGGTGCGATCTGGATGGTGCTTGCGATGGCCTCAGCCCTCGGCGCCGCGATCATCAGCGGCCTGGGGGCACTCTCACGCCATCCGCGGTGGCGCCGCTGCGCGTGACGACGGGCTGCGACTGGGGGATCGTCGTCGCTGCTGCGGCACCAGTCGTCGATGCCGACAGCGTCACCGGTGGGGACGTCGTCGTCGAGATGAGGACGGTTACGTCACCTACCGCGATGACCATCCGCCGTCAGAGGCGATGGTCTGCCCGGTGACCCAGTCCGCCTCGTCGCTGAGCAGCCAGCCGACCAACCGGGCGGTGTCGGTAGGGGTGCTCCACCGTGCGCCGGGATTCACCCCGGTGACGAGGGCGCGGAGGTGGTCGTCGGCGTAACCGGTGTCGTTGGGTCCTGGGTTGATGCAGTTCACCGTGATGGCGCGCGGCATCAGATGGACGGCGAGGGTGCGGGTGACCTCGTGCAACGCCGCCTTCGAGGCGATGTAGGGCAACTCGGCAGGCATGGCGCCGTGGTACTGCCCGGAGGTGAACAGCAGGACGCGGCCACCGCGGCGGCTGTTGTCGTGCTGGGCGGCGAAAGCCTGGACGAGCAGCAGGCTGGCGCGGGTGTTGACCGCGTAGCTGAGGTCGAGTTCGGCGGCGGTCACGTCCTCGAGGTTCTGTCCGCTGCTGCGGGCGTGGTTGACCACGAGGGCATCGACGTGGCCGAAGGCATCGCGGGCGGCGGCGACCACAGCTGCCGGTGCGTCCGGGTCGGCGAGGTCGGCGCTGAGGTGCGTGACCCGGCCGCCGGCGTCCTGCAGTTCCTCGATCAGGGCCTGCGGGCCGTCCACGTCCGCACCCCAGGGTTGTTCGGTGTCGTGAGGGGACCAGGTGTGCAGCAGTACCGAGGCACCGTCGGCGACGACGCGGCGGGCGATGCCGGCTCCGATGGCGATGCGTCGGCTCGCTCCGGTGACGATGACGACTCGATCGCGCAGGGGGCCCGTCATGTCGCGATCATCTCCGACCCTGAGCTGCCGCACACCTGATTTGTCCTGTCGGGTCGGGCCTTCGGCTGTCACCGGGGCCGCACGTCACCAACCTCGGTGACCACGTACGGGACGCGTCGGAGTGGTTCACCCTCGGTGCCGGTACCGGGATGAAAAGGTGACGGCGGAGATCGAGGAGCGTGACGGTGGGGATCCGGCCCGGACTGAGAGCCTGAGTGAGAGCAGGCGGTCCCGCGCCGTGAGATGTGCTGCACCGCAACCGTCATCACGGATAAAGAAGTTCAGCACCGACAGGGGACACCGGATCGTGCGAGTTTCGACCTCGTGGATTCGCACCACGCGAAGGCCCGCTGCGGGGAGGTGGAGGTGACCGGGAAGCCACCCGTACCGCAGCATGCCTGCTCCGACGCAGGAGTCCTCGCTCGTCGGACTGAGGTGGTCCTCGACGCGGGTCGACTGCTCCGAGCGGTCCGAACCAAGAAGTTTGCTCGCTGTCGCTGATCGTCAGCGCCTCTCCAAGCCCGGTCGAGCACGAGCAGCGGGTTGGTGCGTCCGTCACTCATGTGGTCGGAGCCGTGACGGCGTCCTCCGGGAGGAGCGCACGGTGACACAGGCTCTGGTGTCGGTGGGGGACAACTGGTGGATCGCCGGCCCAACCCCCCACCTTCTTCACGGATCGCGTTGCAACGCAGCGAAGGAGGGGACGCGATCCCGCTCGATGTGCGCGAACGCGAGGGCTTCCGCCATCCGGTCATCACCCCGGACGATGGCGGAAGTGAGTTCGACGTGGTCATGGAAGGCGTTGTGCACGTCGAGTTCGGACGTCAGGTAGAACAACCACTGCACGCGCCCCGAGACCGAGCGCATGGACGCCTGCATCAGAACGTTCCCGGTCATCTCGACGATGGCCTCGTGGAACCGGGTGCTCGCAGCGGCAATCCGGTACGGATCGCCCTCGACGACCACGGCTTGCGAGTGCTGGAGCGCGTCCTGTAGAGGCAAGGAGGGTGCGCCGCCGGCGACCGCCCGGGCCGCATGGCCGGCCGCCCCCGCCTCGAGCACCCGGCGCAGATCGAAGAGGTCATGGATCAGTTTGGTGCTCCAGGTGGTGACGACAGCGCCTCGCCGTGGGGAGGTCACGACGAAACCCTCCATCTCGAGCATCGGCACCGCCTCGCGCAGCGGCACCCGTGACACCCCGAGTTCCTCGGCGATCCTGACTTCCGCCAGTTTGTGACCCTGCGGGTAGGTGCCGCGGATGATCGATTCACGCAACCGTGCGTGGATTTGGCGCGAGAGCGACAGCGGCTCGGCGGCCGGGGACGTTCTCGATGCGCTCATTCCATCCATTCTTCCGGTTCGAGCTGGGGCACGACGGCCCGGGTCGCGCTGACCCGGGCCGTCGTTTCCTTCA
>JBPBQU010000477.1:0-2656 GCA_050955085.1 Janthinobacterium lividum
CAGGAGGGTGCGTCCGCGGCGGGGGGCCTCGACCCGCTCGACCTGCAGGGGGCGGGTGACCAGGGCTTGATGTTCGGCTACGCGTGCACGGACACCCCGCAGCTCATGCCGTTGCCGATCTGGTTGGCCCACCGGCTCTCGCAGCGGCTGTCGCAGGCCCGGAAGAAGGGTGAGGTGCCCTACCTGCGCCCCGACGGCAAGACCCAGGTGACCATCGGTTACGACGGGGACAAACCCATGCGCCTGGACACGGTCGTGCTCTCCACCCAGCACGAACCGGACGTGGACCTCATCCGGACGTTGACCCCGGACATCCGTCGCCACGTCATCGAACCCGTGCTGGAGGGGCTCGACCTCGACACCTCCGACATCCGGTTGCTGGTGAACCCCACGGGTCGCTTCGAGATCGGTGGGCCGATGGGTGACGCCGGCCTGACCGGGCGCAAGATCATCGTGGACACCTACGGCGGGATGGCCCGCCACGGCGGTGGCGCCTTCTCCGGCAAGGACCCCTCCAAGGTCGACCGGTCCGCGGCGTACGCGATGCGCTGGGTGGCGAAGAACGTCGTCGCCGCGGGACTCGCCACCCGCTGCGAGGTGCAGGTCGCCTACGCCATCGGCAAGGCGCACCCCGTCGGGCTCTACGTCGAGACGTTCGGGACGGAGACGGTCCCCCTCGCCAGGATCGAGTCCGCGATCCGCGACGTGTTCGACCTGCGTCCCGCCGCGATCGTGCGCGATCTGGACCTGTTGCGCCCCATCTACTCCGCCACCGCGGCCTACGGTCACTTCGGCCGCGAGTCGGAGGGTTTCACCTGGGAGCTCACCGACCGGGTGGACGCACTGCGCACCGCCGTCGGTTCCTGACCGCAGCCGACCCCTCGTGACGGACCCGCTCACCGCAGGGGCGTCGGGGCGCCCCGCGCCGGACGACCCCGCCGTCCCGGCTGCGAAACCGGTCCGCAAGACGCGGGCGAAGAAGACCCTCGAGGGGGTCGCGGAGACCGATCCCATCGCACGGGTGTTGGTGTCGGTGCCCCTGCCGCACCTGGACCGCCCCTTCGACTACCTCGTCCCGGCGTCGATGGAGCACACCGCACAACCGGGCCGCCTGGTGCGCGTCCCGTTCGCGGGCGCCGACGTCGAGGGTTACGTCCTCGAGCGCGCCGCCTCCTCCGAACACAGCGGCCGGTTGGCGCGGTTGCGCCGGGTGGTGTCCGGTCTGGCGGTGCTCAGCCCGCAGGTCCTGCAGCTGTGTCGAGCCGTCGCCGACGCGTACGCGGGCACCCTCGCCGACGTCGTGCGCCTCGCGGTCCCGGGACGGCACGCGGGGGCCGAACTGGCCCTGCTCGCCGCCGACCCGGTCAGCCCCGGACAACTCGAGCCGCCCCTCGTCCGGGGAGGTGAACAGGGCGGCGACCTGGCCGGCTGGGAGCGCCACACGGCCGGCCCCGCCTTCCTGGCCCACGTCGCCTCGGGAGGTTCCCCACGGGCGATCGCGTCGTTCGCCCCCGGCAGCGATCCCTTCGAGCTGCTCGCCGTCGCGGCCCGGGCCGCTCTGGCCTCGGGTCGTTCCGCGTTGCTCGTGGTGCCCGACCACCGCGACCTCGACCGCCTCGTCGCGGCCCTGACCCGGACACTGCCCGCCGGTTCCGTCGCGCGCCTGGAGGCCGAGGACGGTCCCGCGGCGCGCTACACGGCCTTCCTGCAGGCACTGACGGGTCGGGCCCGGGTCGTCGCCGGGACGCGAGCAGCCGTCTTCGCACCGCTACCGGACCTCGGACTCCTCGTCGTCCTCGACGACGGCGACGACTCCCACGCCGAACAGCGTGCGCCCTATCCGCATGTACGCGAGGTGGCCGTCCTGCGTGCGGAGCAGTCGGGTGCCGCCGCGTTGATCGCGGGCCGAAGCCGGAGTGCGGAGGGGCAGCTCCTGCTCGAGTCCGGCTGGGCGCGCGAGGTCGTCGCCCCCCGGGCGAGTGTGCGTGCCTGTTCACCGCGCATCGCGGTGGCGGGCACCGTCGGCCCGGACGCGCAGGACCCGCTGGCGGCGGCGGCCCGGCTGCCCAGTGACGGCTGGCGGGTGCTGCGCGAGGCCGTGCGTCGCGGTCCCGTCCTCGTGCAGGTGCCCCGGGTGGGTTACGTGCCCACGCTGGCGTGCCAGACCTGCCGGGAACCGGCGCGTTGCACCGTCTGCCACGGCCCGCTGGCGGTGGGTGGCGCGGGGGAGCGGACGGCCTGTCGCTGGTGCGCTCGCCCGGCCACCGACTGGACCTGCCCGACGTGCGGGGACGGCCGGTTGCGCGCCGTGGTGACGG
Source organism: Janthinobacterium lividum (assembly GCA_050955085.1). Lineage (GTDB taxonomy): Bacteria > Actinomycetota > Actinomycetes > Actinomycetales > Kineococcaceae > Kineococcus. Next base: position 2,319 of record JBPBQU010000477.1, read on the forward strand.
GGGCCCAGCGCACCGCGGAGGAACTCGGTCGCGCCTTCCCGGGGGTCGACGTACGGACTTCGGGCGGTTCGCGGGTGCTGGACACGGTGCCGGCGGTGCCCTCGCTGGTGATCGCCACCCCGGGGGCCGAACCCGTCGTCGAGGGCGGTTACACCGCCGCGCTGCTGCTGGACGGCTGGGCGCTGCTGGGACGGGCGGACCTGCGCGCGCAGGAGGAGGCGTTGCGGCGCTGGACGAGCGCGGCCTCGCTGGTGCGGCCGGCCTCGGCGGGCGGTTCCGTCGTGCTCGTCTCGGATCCCCAGGTGCCGGCCGTACAGGCGCTGGTGCGCTGGGACCCG
>JBPBQU010000478.1:0-2613 GCA_050955085.1 Janthinobacterium lividum
GTAGCTCGATACCGCCCAGGTCATGGCCGCGCAGGTACCGGCGATCACCTGCACCGCAACGTGGTAGGTCTCCGCCTCGGCAAAGGTGAGGCTGAGCGTGAGCCCCGCCCGCTGCCCGAGGTCGAGAACCCCCGCGATGCCGAGCACGAGGCCCGTCGTGAGCAGCAGCGTCTCGAACGCGCGCGCGCCCGCCGTCACGTAGAACCCCGAGATCGCGTCCTCCGCGGACCCGACGAGGGACAACCCCGCCAGAAGGACCACGATCCCGGAACCCACCAGCAGCGATGGGGACAACCGGCCGATCGCGTCGGGAAGGTGGGGTTGCCAGCCGAGCAGCGCCAACGCGACGGCGGTGGCCAGGGCGGCACCGGCGACCTGTTGGAAGAAGGCCGGCAACCCGCGCCGGTTCGCCGCAGACAACAACAACCGCAGCATCGCCGTGGTGACGGCAGCCCCGAGCGCGACGGCCCAGGTCCCGCCCAGCAGCACCGAGACGGAGGCGGCCATACCCGCCGCACCCAGCGCCGAGACGGAACGCCGGTACGGACGGGGGTGCGAGAGCAACCGCTCCAACCGGGCCTCGACCTCTCCTGGCGGCAACCCCTCACCGGCTTCGTGGGCGAGCTCGTAGAGCGCGGACAACCGGGAGTAGTCCGTCGCACGGACGGGGACGACCCGCACCGCCGTCAGCGGGAGCCGTTGCGGGCCGGGCGTCGAGATGATGACCGCGGTGAAGGTGATGTCCACCTGGGTGTGCTGCAGACCCGAACCGTGGGCGGCCCGCAACGTCAGCGCCGTGACGTCCGCGGCCGACGCCCCGCAGGAGAGCAGCGCCTCGGCCATCCGCACCAACGCCTCGAGAACATCGAGCAGATCCGACTGGGGGATCTCCCCCTCCACGACGACGTCCGGCGCCGGGGACACCTCACCCGCGATCGCCGTGACGAGCCGACCGCGCCACCGCGACCTCCACGGCCCACGAGGGGTGTCACGTCCGATCGCTTGCAGTGGCACGAGACGACGCTACCGGTCCCCGCGCAGCCATTTTGCTCGGCAACTGCGGGCAGAGCGGAATGGAGGTGAGAAGATCGCGCCCGGGGCAGCAACGACGGCAGGGTGACTCCGGATGCTGGTCCGCGCCCCCTGCGGTCCGGGTCCTCGATCAGCGACGCTGGACATCGTGAAGTCCACACCGCCTGGGGCGAGCACCGCTGACACCCGGCAGCGAACCCCGAGGGTGCCGTCGAGCGGACAGCCGGTCTCGGTCCGCCTCCACGGGCGTTCGTTCTCCCTCTGGTGGGGGCAGGACGAGTGGGGCAACGACCTGCTGGCCACCCGCGGTGGTCGGTTGGTGGTGGCAGCCACCGAGGCCGCTCTGCAGGACATCGCGGCCTCGCACGGATGGGCGCCGGCGGACGGTGCGGCAGAGCAGGTGGAGGAGACCAGCGGTACGCAGGACACGGTGGTGATCGATGTCGATGATGTCCGGTCCTGGTTGTCGTCCACCGGGACTGCGGTGCCCGTCATGGCGGCCCTGAACGTGTGGAATATCGCGACCGACATCTCCTACAGCTGCGGTGGCGTACGTAGGGACCGGGGGTATTGGGCGGATCGGTCCTACGACAAGCTCTTCGCAGCGAACGTGCCGTGGGCGGTCGGGCTGGCGTCCTACCGTCCGCGCTGGACCCGCCACGAGCTGCGGGCGCTGCGCCGTATTGAGGGTGAAGCCGTAGGCCTGCTGCGTTCGACACTGCGTGGGTCCGATCGAACGGTGTGAACGCGCCAGGACCGCACCACCGGCCGGCCGGGTCGTCGGCGGGCCAGCGCACCCGTCTCGTGAATGAGCTGACCCGCCGACGGCAGATCTGCGGTGCGGTAGAAACCGCAGGGAGGACGTCGGATGATCACCGGCGCCGGTACAGGTCGAGGTCACTCGCCGAGGGGACGGGCACGTCCGGCAGTGCCCTTGCACGGTGCGGTGCCGACCGGGCCACGACCGCCTCGGGCACGACCGGTTCGATGGACCCCTCCTCGCTGGGCCTGCCCTGGAGCGCCCCCTCGACGACCGTCTCCTCCACGAGGGTGTCGATGCGCGCACGGTCGATGAGCCCGGCTCCCCTTCGTGGCCACAGGACCACCGTCGAGATGGCACCCAGGACGGTCGTGGTGCAGACGACGGTGGCGACGGGACCGTAAGCCTCCACCTGCGAACCGGTGGCACTGCCCCAGCTGAGGCCCGGCAGCAGACCCGAGACCTGGGCGATGACCCCGGCACTCCCGGTCAGTCCCAGCAAGGCGGTGACGGCGGCGACGAGGGTCGCAGCAAGGCGGCCCGCCCCGCTCGGCACCAGCCAACGGGGACGGTCGACGAGAACGAGAGCGGCGAGAACGACCAACGGCAACAGGGCCGTCAGGAGAAGAAGCTGAAGCGACCCGATCATCCACAGGAGGGACCACCGGTCACCGAGCAGGTCCAGACCGGTCAGGACCCGAACCTGCGAGCCGCCGGGCTCGTCAGCGGAACCAGTCAGCACCTTCGAACCGAGGCGGATGATCACGGTCACCGGCAGGGCGGCGGCGAGGACGAGGAACCACGCGGCCCAGCCGTCGGAA
>JBPBQU010000479.1:0-2611 GCA_050955085.1 Janthinobacterium lividum
GCGCGCCGCTCCCCGGGTGGGCCAAGGTGCTCATCGGCCTCGGAGTCGCCGTGCTCGCTCTGATGCTGCTCGGCATCCTCGCCGCGATCGCCATCCCGGTCTTCCTCAACGGGCGAAACCAGGCCGCGGACGTGTCGGTCAAAGCAGACCTGAAAACCGTGGCGAGCGCGGAGGCGGCGTACTTCACGAAGTTCGGCACCTACACCAGGGACCCGACGCAGCTCGGCATCGCGGAACCCAAGAACGACATCGGCATCCTGACCGCGGACGCCAACGGGTTCTGCCTGGGCGGGCGGGTGGCGGACACCCAGGGGCGCGACTGGTACTACTCACCCGCCGGTGGCGTGACCCGGACACCGTGCGCCTGAGCGTCAGTCCCGGCTGATCTCCGCGTAGGCGGCCTGCAGCATCGCCGGGTCGGGACCCTCCAACCGCGAGGGTTTCCCGATCCCGTCGAGCACCACGAACCTCAGCAAAGCACCGCGCGACTTCTTGTCCCGTTTCATGGCGTCCAGCAGTTGCGGCCAGCGATCCCCGCGATAGGTGACGGGGAGCCCGAGGGAGGTGAGGACGCTGCGGTGCCGGTCGGCGTCCGCGTCGGACAACCGACCCGCCATCCGCGCGAGTTCCGCGACGTAGACGAGGCCGACGCTCACGGCGGCCCCGTGGCGCCACTGGTAGCGCTCGACGAGTTCGACGGCGTGCGCGAACGTGTGGCCGTAGTTGAGGATCTCTCGCAGGTCGGACTCCCGCAGGTCCTCCCCCACGACCCGCGCCTTCACCCGCACGGCACGTTCCACCAGTTCCGCCAGCACCGGCGAATGCGGGTCGGTGGCGGCCTCGACATCGGCTTCCAGGAGTTCGAGGATCCGTTCGTCGGCGATAAAACCGCACTTGGCGACCTCGGCGAACCCGGCCCGCAGATCGTTGGGCGCCAACGTGTCCAGCGCGTCGAGATCGCACAGCACACCGGCCGGCGGGTGGAAGGAACCCACGAGGTTCTTGCCCTCGGCGGTGTTGATCCCCGTCTTGCCCCCCACCGCGGCGTCCACCATCGCGAGCAGCGTGGTCGGGATCTGCACGACCCGGACCCCGCGCAACCACGTCGCGGCGACGAACCCGGCGAGGTCGGTGACGGCTCCCCCGCCCACCCCGACCACGGCGTCGGAACGGGTGAAGTCCGACTGCCCGAGTACGGTCCAGCAGAACGCCGCGACCTCCGCCGCCTTGGCCTCCTCCCCGTCGGGAACTTCCGCGAGGATTGCTTCGACCCCCTGCGAGCCGAGGTCGTCGCGGACGGCCTCCCCGGTGCTGCGCAGCGCCCGCGGGTGGACGACGAGGACCTTCGCCACCTTGGGGCCGAGCAGGTCGCGGAGTTCTCCCAGCAACCCCCGGCCGATGACGACGTCATACGGGACCTCGCCCGCAACGGTGATCCTGGTGTTTCCGTCGGTCATCTGTCCTCCGCGAGGTCATCGAGCGCGCCGCGCAGCGCGCCGTCGTCGGCGAGAACTCCCGCCTCCGCCCGGCCCGGGGCGTGCAGGAGCACGAACCGGTCCGGTCGGTACATCTCGGGCCGCAACATCTCGGGCCGCGACCAGGCGTGCTGCACCGCTTCCCAGGAGAACCGGGCCGCGGTCGCCAACCCGAAGGCGCACAACACCTCACGGTGTCGATCGACCACGGTCGCGTCGATCATGCCCAGGCGCCGGGCGAGGTGCGCCGCGGCCATCAACCCCCACGGGAGGGCGGCCATGTCCTGCGCACCGAGGAGTCGCTCGAAGGCGTGCGCGAACTCATCGCCGTAGCTGAGGTGCACGCGCCCCACCGAAGCGTCCTGGGTCAGGACACGCGCTGACGTCGTGACACTGCGCCGGACGAGTCCGGTCAACGCGTCCACTTCACCGGCCAGCACGGCCGCGGCCGACGCCACGAGCAGTTCCAGAGCGTCGGGGTCGGCCACCAGGGCGATCCTGACCGCCGCGGCCAGTCCGGCACCGAAGCGGGGGTCGCTCGCCGGGGTGATCCCCACCGGATCACCGAGGACGACGACGGGCCGGTACCCCGGGGTCTCACCTGAAGACGGGTCGTACCCACCGCCGAGCACGCATTCGACCTGCGCCTGCAGGGACCGCGGCACCAGGGCCAGCGGGACATCGCGGTGGGTGGCGAAACCCCTGGCCCCGTCCATGACGGCTGCGTCACCCACCGCCACCACCAGGTCGGCCCGGGGCGGCTCGAGGTCCATCTCGAGGTCTATCGCGAGGTCTGTGGGGGGGCCACCGGGGACGACGGCGGCCTGCACCACGACCCCCGCCGCCGCCAGCCCGGAGCGGAGCGGAGCGAGCGCGGGCTCATCGTCACGGCTTACCAGCAGCACCGTCGCGACCCCCGCCAGCGGCAACTCCGCCGTGGCCTCGGCCAGCAACCCCGGGCGCACCAGCACGCGATAGGACGAACCCGGCGCGGCCACGAGGAGGCCCTCGGACCCGATGAGCCGGTCGAGGACCTCACCCGCGATGGCCTGGGCGCCTCGCCCGTCGGTGAGCACCGTCATCGTCGCCACCGACGCGTAGACCGACCCGCGCTCGGCGTGCAGCCGGCCCAGCCC
>JBPBQU010000480.1:0-2544 GCA_050955085.1 Janthinobacterium lividum
CCCGAACCTGCGTCAGGTGAGCTGGGAGGAGTTCCGCTCGGCCGCCGGTGAGCACGCCGACGCCAGCTGGGAACACTTGTCCCGCAGTCACTCCGCGAGCACGGCCAAGGCGCGTCAGTTGCTCGGTTACGCACCCCGGTTCACCTCGGAGCAGACCGTCGCGGCCGCGCTGGGACGCCTGGCGGCGGACGGCGTCGTCGACCTCGCGGGTCAGTCCGTCCCGCAGTTCTGAGCGTGATCGGCGCTGGACCCGGGCCGGCTCACCGGAGGACTCGCCGGTCGGACGTGCTCGATCACGCCGTCCGGCGGACCACCATGAGGGTGAGGTCGTCGGTGGGTCCGTCGCCCACGTGGCGCTGTACGGCGGCCAGGACGGCATCGGCGACCCCGTCGGCCCTGACCTCGTCGTGGGGGAGGGCGTCGACCGCTGCGAGCAGGCGCTCGTCCCCGAGGAGTTCGTGGCGGTGGTCAGCGGCTTCGGTGACGCCGTCGGTGTAGAGCACGAAGATGTCGCCCGGGGACAGCACGAGCGAGGTGTCGTGCAGGTCCACGTCGGGGAACGGCCCCAGCAGCATCCCGGGTTCGCCGACGAACGTGGCGGCACCGCCCGCCGGGCGCAGCACCAGTTGTGGGTGCCCGGCCAGGGCGATGGTGGCGTCCGCATCTGCATGGGCCGTCGGCAGTCGCACGGCGGCGATGGTGGCGAACCGGTCGTCGAGTGCGTCGTGCACGGCCTCCCCGACGAGCCGGAGGAGCTCGGCGGGGCTGGTGACCGCGCCCGCCAGACCGCGCACGGCCCAGCGCAACGCCGCGGTCGTCGCGGCGGCGCGTGGACCTCGCCCGGAGACGTCACCGATCACCGCGAGCACCCCGCCGTCCGCGAGGACCCGTAGGTCGTAGAAGTCGCCGCTCACCTCACCGCGGGAACCGTCCGCCCGGGTCGCCGGCTCGTAGCGGACCGCGACCTCGTAACCGGAGACGACGGGCAGGCGCTGGGGGACGAGTTGACGTTGCAACTGGGCGGCGAGTTCCGCGGCCTCCGTGTGTGCTGTGTCGCGGGCGCGCTGGGCGCCGACCTGGGTGCTGATGTCGCGCTGGACCGCGACGTAGTAGCGGACCTCACCGGACGCCTCGACGAGCGGCGACAGGGACAGTTCGTTGTGGAACACCCGCCCGTCGCGGTGCCGGTTGGGGATGACGACCGTCCCACCGCGACGCCGGGTGATGAGTTCACGGATCGCCCGGGCCGGACCTGACGTGTCGTAACCCTCCTGGTCGAGACCCTTCTGCAGGAAGCGGCAGTTGCGTCCCACGCTCTCGGTGGCGAGGTAACCCGTGGCCTGGGTGAACGCGTCGTTCACCCACACCAGCGGCTCATCGGGGCGGCTGACGTCGGAGATCGCCACCGACTGCTGCATCGCCCGCAGCGACCTCAGGAGCACTTCGTCCAGGACCGGACCGGCCACGTCGACCTCGAGGTCGACGGGCCGGTCCGACCGGTGCTGGGGGCTACGGCTCACCGCTCCATCATCGCGGGGACACCAGCGGCTGGCGCTCCCAGCTCCGGTGCAACCCGAGGGCGGTGACGAGCTCGTCCGCGACCCGCGCGCCCTCGTCGGACACGGAGACCCCGGGAGCGGTCACCGCGACACCGGCCGCCTCCAGGACGTCGGCCCCGTCACCCCACGCCGCGATGGCCTTGAGGTGGCGGAACGCCTCCTGCAGGAGCAGGACGGTGCGCGCGTCGCCGTCCTGCGGTGCCCCGGCGGCGATCACGACGGCGTCGAACTGGATCGAGCGAGCTGTCGCGGGGGTGCGTTCCACCACCTGCTCGTTCTCGGTGCCGGCTCCCAGCACACCGCCCGTGGGCGCGATGACCTTGAGCTGCACGCCCTCGGCGAGCAGCGCCGCACGCAGCGCGGCGATCCCCGCGAGGTCGGCGTCGGGCCCCGCGACGACACCGACGATGCGCCCGGCCACGGGGTAACTCTCCCCGTTCACCTGGGCCAGGGCGGGGGACGGCGGCAGGTGGTCGACAGGTGCACCGTCGGGGACGGGCAGACCCAGATCACCGGCGACCTTCGCGCACAGGTCGGCGTCGATCTTCGCGAGGACGGTGAGCGTGCGTTCCTTCACCTCCTGCTCGTAGACCTTGCCGAGTTCGAACGCGTAGGCCTGCGCCGTGAACGTCTGCTCGATGTCGGACAGGCTCGCGTAGAACATCGCCGCGTGCGAGAAGTGGTCGTCGAAGCTCGCGGGGGCGGCGCGCACGACGTTCCCCTCGACGCGGCGGGGGACGTTGACGTACCCACCCTCGTCGGCACCGGCCACGCGCGGGCGGTCGTCGTCGAGACCGTTGGGCTTGTAGGCGGTGACGTCCTGGTGCACGGCGTGCTGGTGCAACCCGTCGCGGGCGTTGTCGTTGACGGGCGCGTGCGGGCGGTTGATCGGGATCTGCCCGAAGTTCGGCCCGCCCAACCGGGACAACTGGGTGTCGAGGTAGGAGAAGTTGCGACCCGCCAGCAGCGGGTCGTTGGTGGGCTC
>JBPBQU010000481.1:0-2532 GCA_050955085.1 Janthinobacterium lividum
CCGCGTTGTTCTGGCTACCCGCGTTGTTCTGGCTACCCGCGTTGTTCTGGCTACCCGCGTTGTTCCCATGAACACAGGTGTTCTCGTCACCTCCGAAGAAACCGGGTCGGCCGGATTCGACCGGGGCCAGCGACAGCCGGCACCTGCGGGTGAGCCGTCTGTGCGTTCACGGCCCGGAAACCGCCGCGGTGACGTGCTCCTCGCCGACATCGGCCGCGCGCCGAACGCCACTGAACGCTGCGAGCACGGATCGGTTCCGTCCCGTCTGTTTTCCTCGGTAGAGGGCCCGGTCGGCCTGCTCCATCACGTCCTCGGCGCTGAACCCCGGTACCCATTCGCAGAACCCGATGGTGCACGTCTGGTCGTGCGGCACCACCGCCCGGATCCGCTCGATGACCACCCGGGCGTCGGTGGCCGAGCACCCGGGCAGGGTGAGGGCGAACTCTTCTCCACCCCAGCGGGCGAGGGTGTCGACCTCCCGCAGCTGACCCGAGGCAGCCGTGGCGAACTCACGCAGCAAGGCGTCACCCGCGAGGTGTCCGTGGCTGTCGTTGTAGGCCTTGAACCGGTCGAGGTCGATGAGTGCGAAGGTGAGTGGGCTGCGATTGCGTTCCGCGCGGGCGATCTCCAGGTCGGCGCACACGTCCCACCTGCGGCGGTTGACCAACCCGGTCAGGGCGTCGTGTTCCGCGGCAGAAGACATCTGCGACAACAGGTCGGCTCGTTCGAAGGCATGTGCCGCCTCGGTGGCCAGACCGGAGAGAACCGCGGTTGTCGTCGTGTCGAGGACGTCGAGTCGGTGGCGCCAGACGACGGCCAGGATGCCGACGACCGCGCCCTCTCGATCGACGACGGGTTGCCAGGCCCCGGACTCGGTAGCGCAGGCGGCGACGAGGGCCGCGTTGGCAGCGGGGTGCCCCGGTACGTCCGAGACGAAGACCGCGCGGCTTTCCCGATACGCCGTGAGCACGATGCTCGTGTCGCGTTCGGGGTCCAAGCGCAGGGTCGTGCCTGCGGGGAGGCCGACCATGGCGGTCGCCTCCAGTCGCACGGTGCCGTCCGGGTGCGCGACCGGTTGCATCAGGTAGGTGGCGTCGGCCCCGGTGATGAGCAGGGCGGCCTCGCAGATGGCCCGGCGGGGGTCGTCGGCGGTCAGGACCGATCGAGACGCCGCGGCCAGGCGTTCCACCTGCAGGGCATGTGCGGACAATCGTTCGTTCGCCGCGGCGAGCTCGGTCTCGCGTCGGCGGATCTGGGTGACGTCGTGCAGGGCCACCACGGCCCCCAGCGGCGTTCCGTCGGTGGCGGTCATGGGGCGCGCGCTGGAAACCACCAGTACCGGCGGACGCCCCACGGGTGCGATCACGATCTCGAATCCCGAGACGGGTCCTTCGGTGAGCGCCCGGCGCAACGGTTGCTCGTGATCCGCGAGGGGGGTCACACCGTCGGCGGAGTAGATGTCATGGGCGAGGTTCTCGCCACCCGCGTCGTCCACCGCCAGACCGTGCCATGCCCTGGCCGCGTCGTTCACGAGGATCAACCGGCCTGCCGGGTCGCTCACCGCGATCCCCACCTGGATGCTGGCCAGCACCGCCTCGGTCAACCGTCCCCGGCGTTCCGCCTCGGCCGCGGACCGGTGCGCGTGGGCGAGGGAGGCGTCGCGTTCGTCCCGGCTGAGGGCCAGGGCAAGGCCGATGACGGCGAGCAGGGTGATGTCGGCCTGCACGACGAGAGCCCGGGTCACAGCGTCGGTGACGGTTGCGAACGGCCCCCGTCCGTCGAGGGTGAACGTGACGGCGGTCGCGGCCAACAGCAGGTCGAGGACCGCGACCACCGTGGTGTCGAACCGGAGCGCCACCCAGACCGTGACGGCCAGGGGGAGGAATCCGAGGGGGAGGCCGTGGACGACGCCGTAGACACCTGCGTAGGTGATGCCGGACGCCAGCAGGGCAGCCAGCAGTTCGATCGTCTGCCCGCCGCCGAGCACACCCCGCCGTGTCCGCCGGGGCCGTTCGAGAACGAACCACCGGCCCACCCGGAAGACCACGGTGACGATCAGGACGATACCGGCCGTGTTGCGCGCCACCCAGACGCCCGCGAGGGGCCAGGACCACCGGCCGCTGCTGAGGGCGACGGCGCTCACCCCGATCACGGCGCCGGCCAGGCAGGCCGCACCCGCAGCCGTCAGCAGTCGCACCAGCTGACGGACGCTGGCCAGCGGTTCGTCTCCACCGCCGCCCCAGAGGCCCGGGCACCATCTGCGCACCAGAGCGGTGAAGGTCAGCACCTGCACCAGGTTCGAGGCGACGAACGCGATGGCCAGGACGTTGTGGGCCCCGGTGAGGCGGTCGAGCGCGAACGTCGTGACACCCAGGAGGGTCACGTCGAGGGCGCGGGTCCCGGCGTCGCGTTGGACGCAGAACCAGGCGGCGGCGACACCAGCCGCCGGCCAGACGAGACTCAGGCTCATCCCGTCGAGGATCGTGAGTCGTCCGAGGACCACGGCGGCGCAGAAGGCCAGGGCGAACGCCC
>JBPBQU010000482.1:0-2512 GCA_050955085.1 Janthinobacterium lividum
CGTGAGTTCGGGAGGGGTACGCCGCAGAAGGCGCCGGAGAAGATGGTGAAGCGACGTCGGAGTGGGCGTTGTCTCGACAGGAGGCGACGAGAAGGGGTTCTCGGTTCGGACCATGAGCACGGTTGCACCTCCAGGAGTCTGCTGGCGGGTGCGCTACCGGGTCTGGGGAAGCACGATGAGTGCGCACCGCGCACTCAGACATCAAGTCCTTGAAGGTTACCTGGATTGTGCTTGGGTGGCGACCCTTCGAGCGAGGCGAGTCGTTCGCCGGCCTCGACGGCGGCGGACGCGCGAGGCGCCGGGCGTCCCGACCTGCCGGGGTCCGAGGTCTGCAGGTGTCGGTGGCCCGCGCTCACGAACCCCGCAGCTGCGCCGCGAGCGGGCAGGACCGTTGGCGTCGGGCGCCGAGGCCGACGCGGTTGAGGTAACGGACGATCTCGGCAAAAGCGGCCGCCGGCGTGGCCTCGCTGTAGACGATCGAATGCGTGGCGCAGAACTCCCGGACGAGGGGCTGGACGAGGCGCAGGTTGGGGCGGGGCATGTTGGGGAACAGGTGGTGCTCCACCTGGTGGTTCAACCCCCCCATGAAGAACTCGACGACCCGCCCGCCGCTGACGTTTCGCGAGGAGAGCACCTGCCGGTGCAGGAAGTCGACCTTGAGGCCCTTGGGCACGATGGGCATCCCGGTGTGGTTGGGCAGGAAGGCGCCACCGAGGAACACCCCGAAGCAGGCCAGGTCGACCGCGATGAAGGTGATCGCCTTGGGGGTGGACATGAAAGCAGTCGCGAGCCCCACGTACACCGCCCAGCGCGCCAGCGTCATGCTCAATTCCACCCAGCGCTGTTTCGGACCCGAGCGGCGCAACAGCGACGTGGTGCTGTCGAAATGCAGGTTGAAACCTTCGAGCAGCAGGAGTGGGAAGACCAGGAATCCCTGTCGCCGCAGCACCCACGCGTGCGGACCCCGGCGCGTCTGCACCGCCTCGGGGTAGAAGGCCAAGACTTTGGAATGGATGTCGGTATCGCGACCGATCTGATTCGGCGCCGCGTGGTGCACATTGTGCTTGCCCAGCCACCAACCGTGGCTCAATCCGGCGAACAATCCCGAGAGGACCCTGGAAGCGACGTCATTGCGCCGTCCCGAGGTGAAGATCTGCCGGTGCGCCGCGTCGTGGCCGAGGAACGCGATCTGGGTGATGAGCAGCGCCACGAGCGGGGCCAGCAGGAGCTGTCGCCAGCTGTCCCCGATGACCCAGGAGAGAGTGACCGTGCCGGCCAGGGCCGAGGTGATCGCAGCGAACCGCCGCCAGTAGTAACCGCGGCGTCGTTGAAGAAGGCCGGAGTCCCGCACGGCGCGCGACAGAACGGTAAAACTGGAAACGGCTCGCTGCCTCGGCCGCTCACCCTGAACCGTCTCGCTCTGCGTGGTCATCTGGATCCGTTCTGTGCTACTGGCACGGTCAACGCGCCACCGGGTCCCGGGCGACACACCTGCCTGGTCAACCGACCACGTCACCGGGGGCCCCGCAAGTGGGAATGCTTTTCGACGGGGAGTCCGACGCCGCCGCCAGTGCGATCGCGGGGCGCGCTCTCACCCCTTCGGGCTGCCGATGGACCGCGACATCCTTATGGTGCAGAGCACCAGCCTCCGGTTCACCTCTCGAACCCATGGGCCTGGGTTGCCATCGGCCTGCACCGGCGTCGAGGGTACGAGCACCAGGAGGGCGGATCATGGCTGGCGATTTCGCTGCGGACTCACTCGTTGCCGCCACCGCCACCCGGAGGTCGGATGCGCGACAGGTCTCGACCTCGGGCACGCCGTCGGGGGAAGAGCTGGTGGCGGCATCGACCCGCAAGAGACCGGCCGGGCCCGGTTGCGCGAGCACCTCATCGCTGGGGCCGTCCCGGAGAGCGTCCAGGTCGCCGGCGAGGAGGTCGCCTCCCGGCGGAATGCGCCGTGGCCACCGAGGGGGCGGTCGCCGTGGAAGGCGTCGAACTCGGCCAGCAGTCCGCAACTACTGCTGCGCCCGGTCGTGAGGGCGTCTGAACCCTCGCCGGAGGGTGGCGCCAGAGTGGGTAATCGGTCCGACACCAGAATTGTTCGAGGAGAGGAACGACATGCCTGAAGGAACGGGAAGCACGGCCGTCAGCGGCAACCGCGGGGCCGGTGGTGGAACCGGGGGACAGGTCGCCGGTGCGGCGAAGGAGCAGGCGGCCGACGTCGCGGGGACGGTGAAGGAGCAGGCCGCGAACGTCACGGGGAGCGCCAAGGAGCAGGCCGGAAACGTCTTGGGTGAGGCCAGGACGCAGGCGGTGGATCTGTTGGGCGATCTGCGTAGTCAGCTCGCCGAGCAGTCGGAGGTGGTGCGTGACCGGTTGGCGCAGTTCCTCTCGGGTGCCGGGGAGGAGCTGGGTGGGATGGCCGGTTCCGGTGGCGGGTCCGGGTATGCGACGCAGTTGGTGCGCCAGGTCGGGGATCGTGCCTCGGGTCTGGGTTCGTCGATGCAGGGTC
>JBPBQU010000483.1:0-2477 GCA_050955085.1 Janthinobacterium lividum
CATGACCGACGCTCTCGCAGCACAACCCACCGGTATCCACCATCTCCGCCTGACCGTGACCGACGTCGTCCGCTCGAAGGAGTTCTACAGCCGCGTCTTCGGGGCCGATCCCGTCACCGACTTCACGGGTGAGGCCGGTGATCCGACCGTTCTGCAGGATCCGGCGAAACTCTTCGGCGGCTGCGTCTTCCTCTTCGGCGGGCAGTTGCTGGGGTTACGTCCCGGCGCACCGACGGGCGATCGCTTCGATCCCACCCGCGTCGGCCTCGACCACGTCAGTCTCACCGTGGGATCCGTCGACGATCTCGACCACGCCGCGGAACGACTGACCGCAGCGGCGATCGAACACGGCGGGGTTCAGGTCCTCGGCGGTGGCGCCTTGGCCATCCTGTCGATCCAGGACCCCGATGACATCAACCTCGAACTGTGCGCCGTCATCGCGCGGTGAGGAGCCCGCGGTGTGACGGGGGTCGGTGGCCCTCCACCCATTCGGGAACACCCCGGTTGCCGTTCCCGTAAACGCTGCAACAGTGGAGATGAGGCGGTTTCGACGCCCCGTGGGACGAGATGCGCGGGCGGCCCCTCCACGACCCGGAGGGCGGCAGGTGCCATGGACCGGGTGACGTTGCCGCCGGATCTCTCCGCGGCACGGGTGGCCCGCGCCTGGTTGCGGGGCCGTTCGGCAAGCCTGTTCCCGGCAGAGGCCCTGCACGCTCTGGAACTGCTCACCACAGAACTCGTCACAAACGCCGTACGCCACGGCCGGGAACCCGTCGAACTCACCGTGAGTGTGGACTCCGACGGGATCCCGGCGGTGCGCGTCTGCGTGAGCGACGGCGAACCGTCGTCACCTGTCCTGCACCACGCCGAACCCGGCGCCAACGGGGGACGCGGAATCGCCCTGGTGGATGCGCTTGCGACCCACTGGGGCAGTCAGCTCCACACTCCGCCCGCCGTCGGCAAGATCGTCTGGTTCGAACTCCAGTTCACCTGAGGGCCTGGAACGAGAGGCCGCCACGTGCCCGGGCATTCGGGCACGTGGCCGGCCGTTCTCGGGAAGGCGGGGAATCGAGGAGGTCACAGCCCTCGACGAAACCTGGGGTGACGACCCGCGGGTCAGCCGAAGGTGTCCGGGTCCGGCCCGGTGCGCTCGTCGCGGTTGAGACCCGAGATTCGAGCCAGCTGCTCGTCGCTCAGCGTGAAACCGAAGACGTCGAGGTTGCTGGCGATCCGGGACGGCGTGACCGATTTGGGGATCACGATGTTGCCCAACTGCAGGTGCCAACGAATCACCACCTGGGCGGGCTCGCGTCCCGTCTCGGCTGCGATGTCGGTGACCACGGGGTCGCTCAACAGCTCGCCACCCTTCGCCAACGGGCTCCAGGCCTCGGTCACGATGCCGTGCTCGGCGTTGAACGACCGTAGGTCGTCCTGCACGAGGTAGGGGTGGACCTCGATCTGGTTCACGCTGGGCACGATGTCGGTCTCGTCGAGCAGCTTGCGCAGGTGCGTCTTCTGGAAGTTGGAGACGCCGATCGTGCGGATGCGCCCGTCGCGGTGCAGCTCCTCGAACGCCTTCCACGTCTCGACGTAGTCGTCCGCCTGCTGGGGCCAGTGGATGAGGTAGAGGTCGAGGTACTCCAACTGCAACTTCGCCATGCTGGCGTCGAACGCGGCGAGCGTCTTGTCCCGGCCGTGCTCATCGTTCTTGAGCTTGGTGGTGACGAAGATGTCCTCGTGGGCGAGGCCACTGGCGCGTAACGCGTCACCCACCCCGGCCTCGTTGGCGTAGCCCGCCGCGGTGTCGATGTGCCGGTAACCGGCTTGCACTGCCTGCAGCGCGACCTCGGCGGTCTGCTCCGGCGGGACCTGGAAGACGCCGAACCCGAGCTGGGGGATCTCGACGCCATCGTTGAGCTTGATCAGGGGTACGTCAGTCACGGTGGTGACCCTACGTCCATGACGCGACCCCCGCGACCGGGCCGACCAGGGATATCAGTCGGACCCCGGGGCGGGGGTGCATCCCCTACAGCTGGAGTTCACCCTCGATGACGGCCGTGGCGACCAGGGTGAGCGCCGTCCCGGTCCGCCGGGCATGCTGGCGCAACCGGTGGAAACCGTCCTGCACGCTGATCCCGGCGCGTGCCGCGATCACTCCCTTGGCCTGCTCGATCAGGATGCGACTCTGCAGGGCGCCCTGCAGCTGCTCCGAGAGCAGCGTCTTCTCCCGCAGGGAGCGTTCGTTGAGCAATCCGATGGTCGCGACGTCGGCCATCGCCTGCCCCAGGGTCAGCGTGGCCGTGCTCATGACGTCGTGGCGGTCACTGAACAGGTTCAGGGCGCCGATGACGCGCCCCCGTAACCGCATCGGCAGGGCCGAGGTGGAGCGCACCCCGGCGGCCAGCGCGGCCCGGGTGAAGTCGGGCCACCTCTGGTGGGAGGTGCGCAGGTCGACGTTGAGGATGGCCTCACCGGTG
>JBPBQU010000484.1:0-2446 GCA_050955085.1 Janthinobacterium lividum
ACGGGGTGCACGTCCACCTCGTCGGGTTCGCTGCATCCCACGCCCACCTCGCACCCGAGTTCGTCGAAGACGTCGCATCGTTGACCGACCTGATGGAGCGCATGGAGTCCGCGGCCCACGAGCCCGTCCGTGACGCTGCTGCCCTGGTGAGCGAGGGTGTCTGGTCCGCTCACCACGGTCGCGAGACGCGGCCCCACGTCGTGTTCCTCTCAGGGCCACCCTCGGAGCAGGACGCGCTCCGTCTCGGCACGCTGGTCACCGGCGGGCGCACATCGATCGCGGTCATCATGGTGGGTGACATGGTGGGTGACATGGTGGGTGACATGGTGGGTGACGGGGTGGGGGACATGGTGGGGGACGGTGTGGGTGACGTGAGAACGGCACGCTGGCGGTTCAGCTGTGGCGTCGACGGCAGCGTCGATCTGGGGGTTCTCGGCGTCGCGGGTCGCGCGCTTACGCTGAGCGAGGACGGGTACGCGGAGGTCGCCCGACTCGTGGGCACCCACCCGTCCGCCTGAGAGTCGGGGTCAAGTTGGTGCGCCGGGATGGCCGGCCACGGGTCGATACCGTGGTGCCGTGCCCGCCGTTGCCCCTTCCGCCGCCGAACCGGTCGGCCCCGCGGTGGCCGACGCGGTCGGGTCCCGGCGCGCTTTCACCGTCACGCTCCCGAATTTCTCGGGCCCCTTCGATCTGCTGCTGGGGTTGATCACCAAGCACCAGCTCGACGTGACCGAGGTGGCGCTGGCCAGCGTCACCGACGAGTTCATCGCGCACATCCGTGCCGCGCAGGCCGACGCCGAGGCGGGTGGGGAGGGTTGGGACCTCGACGAGGCCAGCGAGTTCCTGCTCGTCGCGGCCACCCTGCTCGACCTCAAGGCCGCGCGGTTGCTACCCGCAGCCGAGGTGGAGAACTCCGAGGATCTCGAACTGCTCGAGGCGCGCGACCTGCTCTTCGCGCGGCTGCTGCAGTACCGGGCGTACAAGCAGGTGGCCTCGGTACTGGCGGGTTTCCTCGCGGACGCCTCGCGACGGGTACCGCGTGCCGTGGCGATGGAACCGCACTTCGAGAGGCTGCTGCCCGAGTTGATCCTCACGGTCTCGCCCGAGCAGTTCGCGGCCACCGCGGCTCGTGCGTTGACGCCGAAACCCGTTCCGATCGTCGGGCTCGACCACTTGCACGCCAGCGCCGTGAGCGTTCGTGAGCAAGCAGCATTGCTTCTCGATCGATTGCGTCGCAAGGGAAGCGTCACGTTCGCCGAGCTCGTGGCGGACGCGGGTGAGGGTGACGACGGCACTCTCGTCGTCGTCGCCCGGTTTCTCGCGGTACTGGAACTGTTCCGCGAGCGCCGGGTGCGGTTGGATCAACCCGAGGCGCTGGGGGTGCTGACCGTGCGCTGGGACGCTGCGGCGGAGGCGAACCAGGGGGAGGCAGCCGTTACGGTGCCCGTCGGGGTCGACGAGTTCGAGGGGACGCGATGACCGAGCAGGAGGTCGTGGTCGGGCTCCATGACGTCGGGCGCGGCGAGATGGGGCACGACGAGATGGGGCACGGGGAGATGGTGCACGGGGAGATGGTGCACGACGAGATGGTGCACGACGAGATGGGGCACGGTGAGGTGGGGCCGGACGAGGAAGGCGCCGGGAGGAGCGGGGGAGACGGCCCGGGGCGTCGCGTCCGCGCCGCGATCGAAGCCGTGCTCATGGTCGCGGACGAACCGGTCGCAGCGCAGGCGCTGGCCCGTGCGACCGGTGAGGACGCCGACGAGGTCGACCTGATGTTGCGCGAGCTGGCGGGGCAGTACGGCGAGGAGGGCCGTGGGTTCGAGCTTCGCGAGGTCGGCGGCGGTTGGCGGATGTTCTCCCGCGCGGAGCACGCCGACGTCGTGGAGGCGTTCCTCCTCGACGGTCAGACGGCCAAGCTCACCCAGGCTGCCCTGGAGACGCTGGCGATCGTGGCCTACCGCCAGCCGGTCAGCCGTTCGCGGGTCTCGGCCGTGCGCGGGGTCAGCGTCGACGGTGTGATGCGCACGCTGTTGACCCGCGGGCTGGTGACCGAGGCGGGGGTCGAGGTGTCGTCGGGGGCGACGTTGTACCGGACGACGGGGGAGTTCCTGCAACGGATGGGGCTCGAGAGCCTCGAAGACCTGCCGGCGTTGGCGCCCTTCCTGCCCGATGAGCTGGGTGTGGAGGACCTGGAGCTTCCCGAGGTGCTCGCGGTTGCCGTCGGCGCGCGATCCCTCGAGGGAGGCCTGTCGGTCGACCCGCTTGCCGAGGTGACCCCCGATGCCCCCGTCGAGTCTTCCGAGGAGAGCGTCGTCGAGTCCCCCCAGGAGAGCATCGACGCCGAGGTGTTCTCCGATGACCCCTCGGTGGGGGATGATGGGGCCGACAGCGCGGACGACGCCTCCACCGATCTGCCTTCGGGTCCGACCGGGGAGACGCCCGC
>JBPBQU010000485.1:0-2381 GCA_050955085.1 Janthinobacterium lividum
ATCAACAACTCGACCGTGGATCTGGCCTGCGCGCAACGCGCCCTCGGTCACGAGGTGCATGTGGCGAGCGGCGGGGGCGACCAGGTCGCCGTCCTGGAGGCCGAAGGCGTCGTCCACCACCTCCTGGCCCAAGAACGGTCGGCGCTCTCCATGGCGCGGGCTGCTGCGACGTTCCACGGACTGGTGCGCCGGCTACGCCCCGACGTCGTCCATGTCCACAACCTGACCGGTGCCGTGCTCGCCGGAAGTCGCTGGCCCCGTCCCTACGCGCTGATCGCCACGCTGCACCTGGAGGAGAAACGCGGGGTCGCGGCCATGGCCCTGGCCGACCGGGTGATCGCTTTCCACGACTCTGCCCGGCTCGCCTCCCTGGTGCCCGGCCGGGATCGCCGCCTCGACGTCATCCGACAGGGCATCCTCGGGGGGGCACGCTCGCGCACCGCGGTGGGTTCCATCCCGGCGGTGTCGCACCCGGCCGTCGTCACCGTCTGCGGGTTGTACGAGCACAAGGGAGTGTTCGACCTGCTGACGGCCTTCGGTGAGGTGCTCCCCGATCGCCCGCAAGCGCATCTGTACTTCGTCGGCAACGGTCCCGACCGCGCGCGGCTGGAAGTGGCGGTCGCGGCGACGTCCTACGCCGACCGCGTTCACGTGGCGGGGTTCTACCCCCGGCCGGCACCGTGGCTCGCCGCCGCGGATGTCTTCGTCCTCGCCAGTCGCCGTGAGGTGGCCGCTCTCGTCCTCGCGGAAGCTCGCAGTGCCGGGCTCGCCCCCGTCGCGACGACGGCGGGAGGCATCCCCACGTTGGTGCAGGACGGTGTCTCCGGGTTGCTGTCCGAACCCGGTGACGTCACCGCCCTGGCGCACAACCTGCGCCGGATGCTCTGCGACGAGGAACTCCGCGAAGAACTCTCGGCCCACGCCGTCGAGGGCCTCGAGGACCTCGGCATCGTCCGCCTCGCGAGCGACGTCGTCGCCCTCTACCGGGAGGCACTGCTCAGCCGGGGCTGATCAGCGCCTCCCGAGGCGGCCGGCTGCAGGTTCAGCCGGTGGTGGCGGTGGCGCGCTCGTCGGCCGGTCGGCTCTGGACCCGCCGGTGCGAGGGGCGGGGCGCGAGCAGCGCGTGCACCGAGCGCACGTTCCACCGCTCGGCCGCGGCGAGCGCGGCCAACACCTCGTCGCGTGCGGAACTGCCCTGGGTGGCGACCAACAGGGCTGCTCCCGCCGCGCGGGCGTAGGCGGTCGCCGGATAGGGCTGGCGGGCGACGAGCGGGGGTGCCACGACGAGGACCGTGTCCACCTCCCCGAGAAGGCGGCGCAGGACGCTCTCGACCTCGGCGTTCGTCGCGGTCCACACCCGTAGCGGCTTCGAGCCCGCCTCGAGCACCCGCACCGCATCCGCGCGGGGGAGGGCGACCGCGCCGGGTGGGGTGTGACCCTCGATGAGATCGCTGAGCCCCGGTCGATGCGAGGTCTCGTCCAGCAGGAGGAGCGCCACCGAGACCCCGGCCCGGGAGAGCGTCGCCGCCGTCTCGTCGGCCACCGTCCGGGCCGTGGCGAGGTCGTCGGGGGTACACCCGAGGACCACCACGGCCTGACCGTCATTGCCCGCGGAGGTCACCAGCTGACGGTGCACCGCCACCAGGGTGGAGGTGCGCTGCCCCTCGTTGCGCGAGGAGCCCAGACCCGCGAGCCAGGTGACCCGATCGGCCATCGGGGTGTCCTCGACGTCGGCGGGGCGGCGCAGGCGGGAATTCATCCGCGCGGCCAGTGCGGTCGCGGCCACGCCGACCACGATCCCGACGATGAGGCCGAGAGCGATGAGCACCGGTGGGGTGGGGAACCCGGAGGCGTCAGGGAGGTCGGCCGTCTCCACGACGCGTAGTTGCAGGGATGCCGTACCGTCGCTGCGCGCCTCGAGCTGCGCCGCGCGCTGGATGAGCAGGGTCGCGGCGGTGTCGGCCTCCAACTGTGCCTGTTCGGCTCCGGACGCCACGGCCGAGATCGCCAGGAGCACGGTGTTGTCGCTGATCCGGGCGCTGAGTTCGGGTGTCGTGGTCGCGGACGTCGCGGCGCCGACGGCACGTTCGAACGCTTCGCCCTGCACCAGTTCCGCGTAGGTCTGGGCGCGCTGCTCGACGAAGGTGGAGGAGTTCAGCACGTCACCGGCGGTGGCGTCCGCCGCGAGGGACACGTAGATCTGCGTCGTCGAGGTGTAGGTGCGGGGGATGACCGCCGCAGCTCCCAACCCAGCCCCCAGGCCCACCAGGGCGCAGAGCAGGACGAGCCACCACCTCCGGCGCAAGCCCTGCAGCATGGTCGTTCCCACGGTGGCACCACTCTCCTGTTCGTTCGGTCTCGTCGTGCGGTGCTCACCGGCA
>JBPBQU010000486.1:0-2378 GCA_050955085.1 Janthinobacterium lividum
CACCGATGTCGCGGGGTTGCGGATGGTCATGACGGGGGTTTTCGCCCTCGCGGTGCTCGCGGCCTTCCTCGCGGTGTCGCGCCGGGTGGGACGCGCCGCACCGTTCGCGCTGTTCCTCCCCCTGGCAGCGACGACGAACGCGCTGGCCATGCCGGATCGGGCCTTCAGCCACGGCATCGCCGTCGCGGCCGTCGCGACGGGGGTTGCCGTCACCGCGGTCGCTGCGTCCGGTGGGTGGCGCCGCGCCGTCCTCGGGGCGGGTTTCGCTGCCGGGTTGTTCTGCTACCTGGATCTGTTGACCGTCCCGCCGATGAGTTGGGCGCTGTGCGCGGCGGTCGCAGGCGCCGTCACCCAACGCCGGACGGGAGTGTGGACCGAAACTTTCCGGACCGTTCTCGCGGTCGGCGCCGCGTGGCCGGTCGCGTTCGGGTTCACCTGGGTATCCCGCTGGGTCATCGCGGCGATCGCCCAGGGGCCCTCGGTGTTCTCCACAGTCGAGGAGGTCAGCGCGATCCGCATCAACGGTGGTGACGTCTCACAGACCTTCGGTGCCGGGATAGTCGCGAATTGGAACTACTGGGTGGACACCTCCGCCACCGCCGTTCCCGTCTTGGTCGCTGCGGGCGTCGTCGTCCTCGCACTGCTTTCCGTCACCGCACGCCGTCACGGTTCCCGCGGTCTGCTCGCCGCAGCGGTCCTCGCGGCGCCCGCCCTGGTCGTCCCCGCCTGGTACTGCGTGCTGAGCAACCACTCACAGGTGCACTCGTTCTTCACCTACCGCAGCGTGCCCGCGGCGGTGGGGGTGGTGGTCATGGCGGTGGTGGTCACGGCCGGCAGGCGAAGCGTGACGACAGCGCCGGACGTGCCCCAGGTGGCCGGCGACGTTCGGGTCGGTTGAGGACGCCGCAGCAGGTCCCGCGTCCCTCCGTGGCGGAGAATCAGCGCCCCGCAGGACATCTCGCGGGGGTGGGACTGTCTTAACACCATCGACGGGGCGCCCGCGACGGGTGGACGAGCGGGCCATCAGGAACTGCGGAAGGCCTCCATAGCGGTTAGGTTGACCCACGGTGTGCCGGGAAGTCTGGTCGGCGGTCTCATCAGCGACCCCGCATCGATCACCGACCCGAGAGCAGGCCCACATGACATCCCCCACCCCGCCTCGATCCACCCCGCCCCTGCCGAACACGCCCCCGTCCATTCCACCCTCGTCCATTCCACCCTCGTCCATTCCACCGGTGCACGGCAGCACGGCCGTCTTCGGCCGGGGGTCATGGGCGGAGACCCAGCGCATCACGGCGGTGTTGCGCAAGGAGACCGTCGGCGGGGCGCTGTTGCTGTTGGCGACGGTGCTGGCCCTGGCGTGGGCGAACTCCCCGTGGTCCGATGCCTATGCACGGCTGCGGGACATGGTCATCGGTCCGCACGTCCTGCACCTGGACCTGTCGTTGGGGCAGTGGGCGGGCGACGGGTTGTTGGCCATCTTCTTCTTCATCGCCGGTCTGGAGCTGAAGCGGGAGTTCGTCGCCGGTGACCTGCGGGAGGTCCGTCGTGCGCTGGTGCCCGTGCTGGCGGCGGTGGGCGGGATGGCGTTGCCGGCGTTGTTGTACGTGGCGGTGAACCTCGGCACCGGTGGCGGTGCCCTGACCGGATGGGCGATCCCCACCGCGACGGACATCGCTTTCGCGGTGGCTGTCCTGGCCGTCATCAGTACGCACCTGCCGACGGCGTTGCGGACGTTCCTGTTGACGTTGGCAGTGGTCGATGACTTGCTGGCGATCACGATCATCGCGATCTTCTATTCGAGTGAGCTGGCGGTGGTGCCGCTGCTGGCCTCTCTGGTGGTGATCGCGGTGTTCGGGGTGTTGGTGCAGCGGCGGATCCGGTCGTGGTGGTTGCTGGTGCCGTTGGCGCTGCTCGCGTGGGGACTGATGCACGCGTCCGGTATCCACGCCACGGTGGCGGGAGTGCTGTTGGGGTTCACGGTTCCAGTCATCCGCTCCCGTGCGGCGGGTGGGCCGGAGGCGGGGCCGGGATTGGCCGAGCACTTCGAGCATCGGTGGCGCCCGTTGTCGGCGGGGTTCGCGGTGCCGGTGTTCGCGTTCTTCTCGGCAGGGGTCAGTGTCGGTGGCCTGAGTGGGTTGCTGACGTCACTGCAGGATCGGGTGGCGTTGGGCATCGTGGTTGCGCTGGTGCTGGGTAAGTCGGTGGGGATCTTGACCGCGACGGCGTTGGTCTCCCGGTTCACCCGGGCGCGGTTGGACGAGAGCTTGTCGTGGTGGGACGTGTTCGGCGCTTCACTGCTCGGAGGTATCGGGTTCACGGTGTCGTTGCTGATCGGGGAATTGGCGTTCGGCAGCGGCAGTGTGCGCGATGAGCAC
>JBPBQU010000487.1:0-2373 GCA_050955085.1 Janthinobacterium lividum
GGCCCCTGTCCGTGCGCTACCGCGAGGACTACGCCAACGCCGGGGTACCGATGCTTCCTGTGGTCGCGAAACCGACCACGGTGTCGCGTCAGATCATCTGCTACACCGTGGCCATGGTGGTCTGCTCATTACTGCTCGTCCCCGTCGGAGGGGCCGGGATGCTCTACGGGGCAGCGGCTCTCGTGCTGGGGTTGGGCTTCCTGGGGCAGACCCTGGGGCTGCACCGGCGGGCCCGGCGCTTCGAGGCCTCGACGGGTGGTCGCGACGCGGGCACGCTGGAACAGCTGAAGCAGATCAGTCCGATGGGCGTCTTCCACGGCTCCATCACCTATTTGACGCTGCTCTCGCTCGCCGTCGCGCTGGACCCCTTCGTGCGGATCTCCTGGCCCTTCTGAGCGGCCGCACCGACGTCAGCCATACGCCAGGAGCCCCCGTCACCATCGGTGACGGGGGCTCCTCGCATGACCGGGCGCCCGCTCGGGTACGTCCCGGGGTCAGGTCATTCCCAGGAGAACCACCGGGCAACGGCGAGTGACGCGAGGAGAGCCCACCCGGCCAGCACTGCGAGGGGTCCCAGCGCGAGGACGTGTTCGCTGAGGGCCTCCCGCAGCGCGGAGCCGAGCGCTCCGGACGGCAGCGCATCGGTGAGTGCCGGCACGGGGGAGGGCAGAACCAGCCCACCACCCGCGAGCAGCAGCACCCACACGAAGTTGGCGGCCGCCAGCGTCGCCTCCGCACGTACCGTCCCGGCCAGGAGCAGACCCAGGGCGGTGAACGCCGCGATCCCCAGGACGAGCGCGGGCACGGCGGCCAGGACGCCCCCGAGATCGGGGTGCCAGCCCACCGCGACGGCCACCACTGCCAACACCACGAGCTGGACGAGGACCAGAACCGCGACCGCGCACACCTTGCCGGCCAGCAGCCCGGAGCGGCCCAGCGGTGTCGTGGCCAACAGACGCAGGACACCGTTGCGACGATCGAATCCCGTCGCGATGGCCTGCCCCGTGAAGGCGGTCGAGACGACGGCCAGGCCCACGACCCCCGCGAGAGCCAACGAGGGACGGTCCCCGTCACCCAGGCTCAGCGACGTCGTCCGCACCGCGGCGACGAGCACGATGACCGGGAGCACGAGGGTGAGCAGGAGCTGCTCACCGTTGCGCAGCGCGATGCGGGCCTCCAGGCCGGCCTGACGCGAGGTCCGGCGCCACCAGGGCGCTGCGGTGCCCGCGGGTGAGAAGTCCAAGGCGGGCACCGTGGTGGGGACGGTGCTGCCGCGTCGTCCGCGGCGCGAGGCCACCGAGGCGCCGCTCATCGCAACGCCCGGCCGGTGAGGTCGAGGAACACGTCCTCGAGAGTACGGCGCACCGAGCCGAGTCCCTGCGGGAAGACGTCGTGACCGGCGCACCAGGACGTCACCGTCGCGGCCGTGCGGGGATCGGCCGCCACGCCGGTGACGGTGTAGTGCCCGGGTTCACTCTCGAGCACCTGCGCCCCCACGGGCAGGGCGTGCTCCAGGGCTGCGACGGGCAACCCGGGTCTCGCCGTGAAGGACAGCACGGCCGGGCCGCGGGTCAGCTCCTCGGGCGATCCGGCGGCGACCACCCGTCCGTGGTCGAGCACCACGACGTCGTCGGCGAGGCGCTCGGCTTCCTCCATGAGGTGCGTCGTCAACACCACCGCGACCCCGGCCGCGCGCGCCTCGCGTACGACGTCCCAGACCGCGAGGCGGGACTGCGGATCGAGGCCGGCGCTCGGCTCGTCGAGGAACACGAGTTCGGGACGTCCGACGAGAGCGCAGGCCATCGCCAGTCGCTGACGTTGCCCACCGGAGAGCCGGCGCACCCGGGTCCGGGCGAAGGAGGTGAGTCCGAGGCGCTCGGCGAGCGAGGCGACGTCGAGCGGGTCACTGTGCAGACCGGCCACGTGGCGCAGCGCCTCGAGGGCAGCGACGCCGGTGGGGAGCCCACCGTCCTGCAGCATGACCCCCACCCGGGGCCGCAACAGGGCCCCGTCGCGGGCGGGGTCGAGGCCGAGGACCCGCAGTCGTCCGGAGTCCGCGTGCTGCAGACCCTCGCAACACGCGATGGTGGTCGTCTTGCCCGCGCCGTTCGGACCGAGCAGGGCTGTGACCCGCCCCCGCGACGCCGTGAACGTGAGCCCGTCGAGCACCGGGTGGATGCCGAAGGACTTGCGCAGGTCCTCGACGTCCACGGCGAGGTCGTCGCGCTGCTCGGAGCGCCTGCGCTTGTCCAGCCTCACCGCAACCTCCGGGGTGGATGGGCCCTCGGGGATGGACGCGCGGGGGACGGGAGGCGGGGGAGATGAACCGACGACCACGAGGACCGAGTCTACGAGGCGTAGTAGGTGGGGCGG
>JBPBQU010000488.1:0-2349 GCA_050955085.1 Janthinobacterium lividum
ATGCCGCAGACGTACCGCGTCGCGGTGCCCGACTCCGGACCGACGGGGACGAGGTGCCCGGTGGCGGTGTCGTGGAGGTGGACCCGGGGCCCACGTCCGGGCAGGGAGGGCAGGGCAGGGGCGGGCCAGGAACGCACCCGCTGAACCTACCCGGGGTCGTGTCGGGTCCCCGCGGGGGCCTCAGAACGGGTGCCTCAGAACGGGTGCCTCAGAACGGGGGCCTCAGAACGGGGGCCTCAGAACGGGGGCCTCAGAACGGGGGCCACGGAATGGTTCGTTGACCGCGCTGCCGGGGCAACCGGTCGAGACTCAGCAACCGGTCGACCCGTTCGGCCGTGGCGACGGCCTCCTCGACGGTGAGCAACCGGGCGAGCAGGTCACCCAGATCACCCTGGAGGTCGCGGGCGAGGCGGGAAAGGACCTCGCGCTCCTCGGCGAGCAACCGGGTGCCACCGAAACCCCACAGAACGGTACGGAGCTTGGGCTCCTCGTGGAACGTGAGGCCGTGGTCGACGCCGTGGACGGCGCCGGACCAACCGGGCAGGACGTGTCCACCCTTGCGGTCGGCGTTGTTGAGGACGGTGTCGAGGACGGCGATGCGGCGCAACCGGAGGTCGTCGGCGTGGACGAGGGCCACCGGGTGCCCGGAGTGGTCCTCGGCGCGCAGCACGGTCAACCAGTGCTCGGGTACCCGCCGGAGGTCGACGATCTCGATGAGCCCCGCACCCGCCGCGGGCAGCACGACCTCGTCGGTGCCAGCGTCGGTGTCGGTGCCAGCGTCAGTGCCAGTGTCGGTGTCGGTGTCGGTGTCGGTGTCCGTCGAGTCGTCCTCTGCGGCGTCCTCCTCCGAGAAATCATCCTCCGAGTCACCCTTCTCGGGTCGCAACCACAGCTGCACGCTGCCGGGTCCGAGGGGACCGTCGCGAAAGACGGTGGGAGGCACCACATCCCAGCCGGTGAGGGCGGAGACGGTGTAGGAGGCGACCTCGCGGCGGGCGAGGGTGTCGTCGGGGAAGTCCCAGAGGGGACGTTCACCCGCGACGGGCTTGTAGACGCACGGCAGCTCGCCCTCGTCGCCCGTCACGACGCAGTAGAGGGTGGCGTTGGAGGCGTCGACGAGGCGACCACGCACTTCGAGCTCACCCGTGGCGAGCCGGCTGAGCGCTCGGGATTCCTCGAGGCCGGCGAACCAGCCGGGGCCGTTCAGCGCCGGTAGCCGTTCGCGCGGGGGCAGATGTGCCCGGCCGGGTCGAGGGGGCCGGAGCAGAACGGGCACGGCGGGCGCCCGGCGGCGACGAGGGCGAGGGCGCGCTGGGCGAAGGCACGGGCGGTGCCACCGTCGAGGGACACCCGCAGCACGTTGCGCAGCGGGTCGGTCTCGACGGGCAGTTCCGGGTCCGCGTCGGTCTCGGAGACCTCGAAGCACTCGATGACGACGACGTCGCGTTCACCGTCCCAGGCGAGACTCATCGTGCCGACGCGGAACTCGTCCTCGATGGGCACGTCGAGAGGTGCGTTGTCCTGGCTGCCGATGGCGGCGAGCGCCGGGACGGGTGCCTGCCCACCGGAGCGGCGGACGATCTCGTCGAGGAGTTCTCCTACACGTTCGGCGAGCGCCGCCACCTGCGCCTTCTCGAGGGAGACGGAGGTGAGGCGGCCCGCACCGCGGGCCTGCAGGAAGAAGGTACGGGCACCTGGTTCGCCGACCGTGCCCACCACGAATCGCTGCGGCGGATCGAACTCGAAGACCGGCATGAGCCCGACCTTAACGCCGTGGCGGTGCCGAGCCTCCCCAGGCATCGCTCGGGGCCTCGGTCGCGGCGTCGGTGAGGGCGTGGGTCAGGGCGTGGGGTCAGGTCCCGGTGCTGCCTCCGACGACGGCGTCGGAGCTGGACCTGCGGCGGCGGGTCTTCTTGCGGGTGGGGGCGTAGGGGGCGAGGTCGCCACCGGAGTCGTTCATGCGCAGGACGAAGGGGCGTAGCGGTGCGTAGCGCACGACGGAGACGGAGCAGGGGTCGGCGGAGATGCGCTGGAAGAGGTCGAGGTGCATGCCCAGCGCGTCGGCGAGGACGGCTTTGATGACGTCGCCGTGGCTGACGGCGGCCCAGACGGCGTCTTCACCGTGCTCGGCGGCGATGCGGGCGTCGTGCTCCCGGATGGCCGTGACGGCGCGGTGCTGCATGTCCGCGAGACCCTCCCCGCCGGGTCCGGGGAAGATGGCTGCGGAGGGGTGCGCCTGCACCGTGCGCCACAGGGGTTCCTTGGTCAGGGTCTTGATCTCGCGCCCCGTCCAGTCGCCGTACTTGGCCTCGCCGATGCGTTCGTCGGTGAGCAGGGCGGGGCGGGGTC
>JBPBQU010000489.1:0-2301 GCA_050955085.1 Janthinobacterium lividum
GACGACCGGCTCGGGCGGCGCAGCAATGGGGGTACTCACGCGGGAGATCGTAGGTCGTTCTCGTCCGAACCCCTCGGCTGGTGTTCGCCCCGGTGGTCGTCCTCCTCCGTGCGCCGCTGGACATGGCGCTGGATCTCCTGCGCGATGTCCTCGCTGTCGCGATCATCACCTGCGTCGAGCCAGACGATGCGTTGGTCACGTCGAAACCACGACTCCTGCTTGCGGGCGAAGCGTCGGGTGAGACGAGCGGTGAGCTCGCGGGCCTCGTCCTCGCTCGTCTTCCCGTCGAGGGCATCGAGGACCTGGGCGTAACCAAGCGCACGGGAGGCAGTCAACCCCTCGCGCAGACCGGCAGCCTCGAGGGTCCGGACCTCTGACACCAGCCCCGCAGCCCACATCCGTTCGACGCGCGCCTCGATACGCAGGTCGAGCTGATCGCGGGGCACGGCGAGACCGACCTGCATGGCGGGCCGGACGTAACGCGGTTGCGGCAGGGAGGCCGCGAAGGCGACGCCCGTGAGCTCGCCCACCTCCAGTGCGCGGACGATGCGCCGTCCGTTGCCCGGCAGGATCTTCGCGGCTGCGGCTGGGTCGCGTCGCGCGAGCAGGGCGTGCAGCGCCTCGGCACCGTGACGTGCGAGCTGGTCCTCGTAGCGGCCCCGGACCTCCGCGTCGGTACCGGGAAAACGCATGTCGTCGAGTGCAGCCCGGACGTAGAGACCGGACCCACCGACGAGCAGTGGCACCCGACCCCGGGTCTGGACGTCGACGAAGACGGTGCGGGCCCGTTGCTGATAGGTGGCGACGTCGGCGGCCTGCGTGACGTCCAACACGTCGAGCAGGTGATGCGGTACACCACGCATCTCGACGTCGGTGATCTTCGCGGTGCCGACGTCCATGCCGCGGTAGAGCTGCATCGCGTCGGCGTTGACGACCTCCCCGCCCGGTTCGGCCCCGGTGTCCTTAACCCGCCCCAGGAGGTGCGCGAGGGCGACACCCACGTCGGACTTACCGGACGCGGTGGGCCCGACGACGCAGATGATCGTTCCTGACTGGCCCACTGGGGCATGCTGGCAGAGAGTGGGTCGCTGGACGTCATCCGGACCGTCCGCCCAGGCTCAGGAGGAGACCGTCATGGGGACCATGAACTACCTCAAGGACAAGCTGAGCGATGCAGCCGTGCAGGCGCGCGACGCCGCCGACCAGGCGCGACAGCGAGCCGGCTCGTTCGCCGCCGAGCACTCCGGACGGGCCGGTGGCGCACTCGACAAGGCAGCCGCTTTCGTCAACGACAAGACCGACGGCAAGTACGCGGACAAGGTGGACAAGGCCGCGGGCGTGGCCCGCAAGGGCGTCGACAAGGCCGCGGAGCAGGCCCCGCTCACCTCGATGGAGGGTGGCGGTACGCCGATGCGGGGTGGAACTGCAGGCGACGGGACGTCCATGTCCGGGCCGCTGCGGTGACCATCCCCACTCCACCGACCCCGAGTCCGATGCCCCTCAACCCGACGCCCCCCAACCCGATGACCCCACCGGGCGAGCCGCCGGTACCGGACCAGGGACCGGTCCCCGCTCCGTTGCCGGATCCCGCGCTCCCACCGTCCGGCTGACGGCCCAGGGGGAGGCAGTCCGCGCTGCTCAGCTGCGGCGCAGCGTGGGCAGACCCAGACCGACGGGGCGCGGCCCGGAGTCGGCGGTGCGCGCCCCGACGGGTTCGGGCTGCGCCTGCCGCGCTTCCCAGGCGTCCCCTGCGCGGGTGCGCCGCACGGCGAACGAGGCGAGCGTGTCAGCCTCGAGATAGTGCGGCGCACCACGACTAACGGTGACGGTGGCGACGTCCCCGGGCCGCGGGACGTCTGCTTCCTCGGGAACGGCGAAGTGCACGAGACGGTTGTCCGGGGCACGGCCGGAGAGACGGTGATGGGCGGTGTCCTTTCGGCCCTCCCCCTCGGCAACGAGCACCTCGAGGGTGCGTCCGACCTGCGACCTGTTCTCGGAGTAGGCGATCTCGTCCTGCAAGGCCGTCAAGCGCTCGTAACGTTCCTGGACGACGGCCTTGGGGACCTGATCCCCCATCGTCGCCGCCGGGGTGCCTGGGCGCGGCGAGTACTGGAAGGTGAACGCGTTGGCGAAGCGGGCCAGGGCGACGACCTCGAGCGTCTGCGCAAAGTCTTCCTCGGTCTCCCCCGGGAAACCGACGATGATGTCGGTGGTGATGGCCGCGTCAGGGATCTGCGCGCGGACGCGGTCGATGATCCCGAGGAACCGCTCGCGCCGGTAGGAGCGCCGCATGGACTTCAG
>JBPBQU010000490.1:0-2269 GCA_050955085.1 Janthinobacterium lividum
CGCACCGGGCCGCACCCCGCGGCCCGGTACGTGGGGCTGGTGATCTCGCGAACCTGGCAGCGTCGACACGAATCGAGCACCTCGACACCACGGGGAGCACACCCGTAACCGGATCACCGTACGGGGATGCCCAGCACCGTTGTGGTGGACGTTCCCGACACCCGGGCTCCACAGAGCTGCCAGGCCGGCCTCGTCAACCACCCATCCGATGTGATGCACCCCCATTGCGCCCACCCGCATGTCGCGCGGATCGATTGGTGCGGACGTCGCCCGGCGCTCATGGCCCCGCGCGGCCGACGTCGTGCCCGGGCGTTGACGATGCGCTCACCCGGGGACGACGATCATCTCCTCGCCTTCACCGCTGGGGGCCTCGAAGCCCGTCAGATAGCGGGTCAGCATCGCCTCGTCGACGGGAAAGGCGGCGTTGGCGTCGAAACGGTGGCTGCGATCGGCGAGCCGCCGACGCAGGAGCTGCGGGGACGCGTTCAGGTACACCAACCGCCAGTGGCCCCCGGCGTGCTCGATGAGCTGCTTGTAGTCCTCGCGCTCGTGTCGGCGCCAGAGGCTGAGGTCCACCACGACATCGTGGCCTTGAGTGACCAGCGTGCGCAGCCGCTCGCGGAGGACACCCTCAGCCAGGTCGCTGAGCTCCGCGTAGCGGTCGGGCCGATAGTCGATGCCGTGGCGGCCGAAGCGGGCCCAGACCTCCTCGTCGACAGACAATCGGGTGTAGCCGCGGGCTTCCCAGCGCCGGGCGTGCGTCGTCTTGCCGGAGCCGGCCACCCCGCACATCAGCACCACTTCCGGCCCCGGGGCGGACCCGCCGTCCACCTCGACCATGCCCGCAGCGTGTCACGACCAGGGTGGAGTCACGGGGCGCACCGTCGCGGCCCGCGGCTTACGAACGTGCCCGGATCACGGCATCACCGTGACCTCGTGCACGCTTCTCGGTCGCCCCCCGACGTCGTGCCCGGTACCGGGATCGAGTCTCCGAGGACCGTGGTGAGGGCTCGGCGAACGACCACCCGGGGGTCCGGCTCGACAGACGTGGACCACCACATCAGCGCCGACGACAGGGCCGTCAGGGTGGCGCGGGTGATCACGTAGGGGGTGAGGTCATCCTCGGCGCACCCCTCGCGGACGGCGACGAACCTCGCGACGACGTCGACGACGGGTTCCTGACCGATGACCAGGTGGGCTCGCAGCACCGGGGTGGCGGCGATCAGGCTGAGTCGGCGCCGCAGGAGGTCGACGTCGTCACCGGGGTAGCGCAACGCGGTCGTCAACGTGTCGACGAGCGCGCTCCGCCAGGGGACGTCGTGCGCGACACCTGCGAGGGCGGCGGCCAGGGCGTTGCCGGCTTCGCGCTGCCCGTCCCAGACGATGGCGCTCTTGGACTGGTAGTAGCTGAACAACGTCCGCCGGGCGATGCCGACCGCGCGGGCGATGTGGTCCATGGTGGTGGCGTCGAAACCGTTGCGCGCGAACAATTCCAGTGCCACGGCGGCGATCTGGTCGGTTGAGGTGGCGGGTGGCCGGCCGCGGGGGTTCCGCCTGGCGGGGTCAACCACCAGGGCCTTTTCCTGCACTGAGTGCTTCAATGATGTCGTCATATCCGATCGTCGAGGAGGACGTCGTGTCCACTGTTCCTGAAGCCGCGAACGTTGCCGCTGCCGCCGAGTTCCCCGCCCAGTCTGCTGCGCCCGGCAGCACACTCCCCGTCTCACCCGGGCGTTTCGCCGGCAGGACCGCCATCGTGACGGGCGCCGGTTCCGGTATCGGCCGAGCCACCGCGCTGCGCCTGGCTCAGGAGGGAGCGCGCGTGGTGGCCGCCGACGTCGTCGCGGAACGGCTGGACGCCTTCGTCGCCGAGTTCAGCGACCTGGACCTCGTCCCCGTCGTGGGCGACATCACCTCCGAGGAGGGTGTCCGGACCGTCGTGGACGCCGCCGACGGCCGGGTCGACGCACTGGCCAACGTCGCCGGGATCATGGACGCCTTCCTGCCCCCGGCCGAGGTGGACGACGCCACCTGGGAGCGGGTCTTCGCGGTCAACCTCACGGCGCCGATGCGACTGACGCGGGCGGTGCTGCCCTTGATGATCGAGGCCGGTGGTGGGGCGATCGTCAACGTCTCCTCCGAAGCCAGCCTGCGCGCGTCGGCATCCGGAGTGGCCTACACCGCCTCCAAGCACGCGGTGAACGGACTGACCAAGAGCACCGCGTTCTTCTACGGCAAGCAGGGGATCCGGGCCAACGCGGTCGCACCC
>JBPBQU010000491.1:0-2240 GCA_050955085.1 Janthinobacterium lividum
GAAACCCGAGGCCCCCGACAAACACAACTCCAGCAGCTCGTGCTCACCGTGGTGCAGTTCGCTGACCGGTGCCAGCATCCCCGCCGCGGCACGGGAAGAACCCCCACCGGGGTCGGGATCGACCAGCACGACGTGGTGACCGCCCTCGGCCAACCGCCATGCGCACGCGGCGCCCACCACCCCGCCGCCCAGCACGACGACACGGCTCGGCACCGAGTTCGGGTTCACCACCACCGGAGGACTCACCACCCATACCTCCCTTCGCCGGCATGACCCGGAGCAGGTTCGACGGTCGACGAGTTCGCTCGCCCTCTCAGCCCGCGATCCCGGGCTCCCGTGGTGCGCTGACCTTACCCCCGGCCGATGGCACACTCACCCGGGTGCCGAACACCGTGGACGTCCAGGCCACCGAGGTCCCCCGACAGCAGCAGGGCCCACGTGAGGCGCTGCTCGCCGCACGCCTGTACCTGTGCACCGGTGCCCGCCGGCGCGAGGGCGACCTGGAACAGTTCCTCGACGCGGTGCTCGCCGCCGGGGTGGACATCGTCCAGCTGCGTGAGAAACATCTCGAAGCCGCCGAGGAGCTGGAACTGCTGACGGTGTTCGCTGCCGCAGCGCAACGCCACGGGCGGTTGGTGGCCGTCAACGACCGCGCCGACGTGGCCGCCACCGCCGGTGCCCACATCCTGCACCTGGGCCAGGGTGACCTGCCGCCGACTGCGGCGCGCCGACTCCTCGGCCCGGACCCGGTGATCGGCCGTTCGACGCACTCACCCGACCAGTTCGACGCAGCTGTCGCCGACGCGTTCGTCGACTACGCCTGCGTGGGGCCGACCTGGGCGACACCGACGAAGCCCGGGCGCGCCGCCACCGGGCTGGACCTGGTGCGCCACGCCGCGGCCACGGCAGGGACGACACCGTGGTTCGCGATCGGGGGCATCGACCTCGACACCGTCGACGCGGTCGTGACGGCCGGGGCGAATCGCGTGGTCGTCGTCCGCGCGATCACCGAGGCCGACGATCCGGCCGCTGCGACCGCTGCCCTGCTGCGCCGACTGCCGCGCACCCCGAGCCCCGCACCGTAGCGGGAGGAGGGGAACCAGCCCCCGCCCCGCGCGACCGTCGGCCGCGTCCCCTTCGGCCCCGTCGTCGAGGTGGCAGTCCCGCCACCACGAGGATGGGGGCGTGACCGAGACCCATGTCGCCACTCCCGGCGAACTGCGCCGCTGGCGCCAGCACCTCGCCGACGAACGGGCGGAGGCCTCGGTCTATCGCGACCTCGCCGCCAGGCGCAGCGGGGAGGACCGCGAGATCCTCCTCGGCCTGGCCGAGGCCGAGGACCGCCACGCCTCGCACTGGGAGGCGCTGCTCGGGGAGAACGTCGGGCGACCCCGCTCCGTCGACCTGCGCACCCGCGCGCTCGCCTTCCTCGCGCGTCACTTCGGATCGGTGTTCGTGCTGGCCCTGGTGCAGCGCGCGGAGGGGCGTTCGTCCTACGACACCGACTCCGACGCCACACCGGCCATGGCGGCCGACGAGCGCATCCACGGGGAGGTCGTACGGGGGCTCGCGATCCGCGGCCGCAACCGGTTGTCGGGGACGTTCCGGGCGGCGGTGTTCGGGGCCAACGACGGGCTCGTGAGCAACCTCTCCCTCGTCCTGGGCATCAGCGCGAGCGGGGTCTCGAACCACACCGTGCTGATCACCGGCCTCGCGGGCCTGCTGGCAGGGGCGCTGTCGATGGGTGCCGGTGAGTTCGTCTCGGTACGTTCCCAGCGCGAACTCCTGGACGCCTCCAAACCCGACCCCGAGGCCCAGCAGGCGCTCCCGCACCTCGATGTCGACGCCAACGAGTTGACGCTCGTCTACCGCGCCCGCGGGATGAGCCAGGACGAGGCCGAGCGGCACGCGGCTGAGGTCCTGCTCGACCACACCTTGGCCGTCCCGGTCGCCGACGCCGAGGCCGTCGACGAGCACGAGGCCATCGGGACGGGACTCGGCGCTGCGGCGTCCAGCTTCTGCTTCTTCGCCTCCGGTGCGCTGGTTCCCGTCCTGCCCCACCTGTTCGGGCTGCAGGGTGGGACCGCATTGCTGGTGGCCGTCGTCCTGGTCGGGCTGAGCCTGCTCGCGACCGGGGCCGTGGTCGGGTTGCTCTCGGGCGGGCCACCGCTGCGACGCGGGTTGCGGCAACTGGTGATCGGGTACGCAGCCGCAGCGGTGACCTACCTACTCGGCCTGTT
>JBPBQU010000492.1:0-2225 GCA_050955085.1 Janthinobacterium lividum
TTGAGGGCGACGTCACCGCCTGCGGGTTCGACGTTCGCGGTGGCGGGTGGGAGGCCGAGGCGTCGGACGTCGTCGAGGGTGACGGCGGGGATGACGACGGCGGGTGCACCCGCCGTGATCGCGTCCGCACCCATGCAGCTCTCGGCACCGCGACGCCAATTTGCCGCACCGACGTCAACCGTCCAGGTCACGACCCGCACCTGGCCAGGTGGACAACCGATGAAGGCAGCGGTGCAGAGGTTACCGGCAGTGCTGACATGAGGGTCGTTGGAAGAGCAGGCGGGAAGGCGCATGACCTGCTTCGGAGCGCTGCTGGCCGGGCCCCCCTTACGTCCACCACCAGCGACACCACCTGAACGAGGTGCACAGCGCACGCTGCCAGTGGCCACGAGGCTTTCTCGACCGGTCACTATCGATGTCTTACTGCTGCAGGCGACAGCCGTCGGTGTCTGCGGTAGGACAGTGACCACCAGAACAGCGAACCCGAGGCTGACTCCGACTCCACGTCTCATTCGAGCCCGACCAGTTTCCACCCCGTTACCGTGTAGCGTTGGAAGAACGTGAACGAACCGTGGTCGATGGGGTCAGGTTCTCCGTCCAAGGTTCCGTCGGATCGGATGACCACTCCGAAGTCCACGCTCGCCGTCACCAACACTTCGGCCTCAGCGCTGACGGGATCGAAGTGCTCGATGCGGAGTTCATGTTCCTGAATATCTGGGTTCTGGTAGAACGCCCCGGCCTCCGCAAACTCATCGGTCACATCGGCAATCTTCGAACAACCTTCGCACGCGGGATCAACGATGGCCCGCCAAGCGGCGGACTCGTTCGTCTCTCGCGTGTAGTTGAGAACCTGGATGGCGTAGCCAGCGAAGTTGCCCGCATCGTCCTCGCTCAATGTGAAAGCAAAAGACGGGGGAGGCTCGACCGTCGTGGTGGGAGTCGGTACTGCGGTCGAAGTGCTCGTCTGAGTTGGCCGCGGCTGCACCGTCCGTGCGGGGGCAGGAACTTCCCCAGCCTCGGGTTCGGCGGAGCAGGCGAACAGTGGGGCTACCGCGAACGCCACGCTCGCGGCCGCCAGGGACAGGTTGCGTCGCGACACCCGGTGCACGGTAGGCGGCCGGCCGTCTCACCCGCAGGGCTTCACCCGTTCGGCTGTGGACGACGAGATTCGGGCAGCGTGGACTTGAAACCCGTTCTCGCGTGGTGCGGCTCGTGCCGCCCGAATCCGACGTCTTTCAGCCTTCGGCGAGCTCCGCCAACGGAGGGCAGGAGCACACGAGGTTGCGGTCCCCGGCGGCTCCGTCGATGCGCCGCACGGGGGGCCAGTACTTCGAGCGTGGGTCCAACCCGTTCGGGTAGACCGCCTGCTCGCGGGTGTAGGGGTGGTCCCACTCCCCCACGATGGACGCAGCGGTGTGCGGGGCGTGACGCAAGGGGGAGTCCTGCACACTCCAGGCGCCGTCGGCGACCTGTTGCACCTCGGCGGCGATGGCAAGCATGGCGTCGCAGAACCGGTCGAGTTCGGCCAGATCCTCGCTCTCGGTGGGTTCCACCATCAGGGTCCCGACCACCGGGAAGGACATCGTCGGGGCGTGGAACCCGTAGTCGACGAGCCGTTTGGCGACGTCGTCGACGCTCACCCCCGTCGCCTTCGTCATCGGCCGCAGGTCGAGGATGCACTCGTGGGCCACCAGACCACGCGGACCGCGGTACAGGACGGGGAACGCGTCCTGGAGCCGCGCCGCGACGTAGTTCGCGCTCAGCACGGCCTGGACCGTGGCGGCGCGCAACCCGTCGGGACCCATGAGCCGCAGGTAGGCCCAGGAGATGGGCAGGATCCCGGCCGACCCGAACGGCGCGGCGGAGACCATCCCGACCCCGACCCCATCGGCGTTATCGTCGGCGTTGGGGGCGGTCGAGGGCAGGAAATCGGCGAGGTGCGATCGCACCGCGACCGGGCCGACACCTGGTCCCCCGCCACCGTGCGGGATGCAGAACGTCTTGTGCAGGTTGAGGTGTGACACGTCCGCGCCGAAGGTCCCCGGCCGCGCGAGACCCACGAGTGCGTTGAGGTTGGCACCGTCGACGTAGACCTGACCGCCCGCCTCGTGGACGAGATCGCAGACCTCGCTGATCGATTCCTCGTACACCCCGTGGGTCGAGGGGTAGGTCACCATCAGCGCAGCCAGGTCGTCGGCGTGCGCGGAAACCTTGGCGCGCAGGTC
>JBPBQU010000493.1:0-2218 GCA_050955085.1 Janthinobacterium lividum
CCCCGGGCATGACGACGGCACCGACGTAGGCGGCCTGGAAAACCCGGAACCCGGTCTCGGCGAAGAACTCCGTGCAGTCGACGAGTTCCACGGCGAAGCGCAGGTCGGGTTTGTCACTGCCGTAGCGCGCCATCGCCTCCGCGAACGTCATGCGCGGGATCGGCGTCGTGATGTCATGGCCGACCAGTTTCCAGAGACCGACGAGGATCTCCTCGGCGAGTGCGAGGACGTCGTCCTGCTCGACGAAGCTCATCTCGATGTCGAGCTGGGTGAACTCCGGCTGCCGGTCGGCACGGAAGTCCTCGTCGCGGTAGCAGCGGGCGATCTGGTAGTAGCGCTCCATACCGGCGACCATCAGCAACTGCTTGAAGAGCTGCGGGCTCTGCGGGAGCGCGTACCAGGACCCCGGGTTCAACCGCGCCGGGACCAGGAAGTCACGTGCACCCTCGGGGGTCGACCGCGTGAGGGTCGGCGTCTCGATCTCGGTGAACGCGTGCTGCTCGAGCACGGAGCGGGCAGCACGGTTAACGGCACTGCGCAGCTTGATGGCGTTCGCCGGTGCGGTGCGGCGCAGGTCGAGGTAGCGGTACTTCAACCGTGCCTCCTCGCCGACGCTGAGGTGGTCGTCGATCTGGAACGGGAGCGGAGCCGCTTCGCTGAGGACCTCGAGCGAGGTGGTGTCGACCTCCACGGCGCCCGAGGCGATGTTGGGGTTCTCGTTGCCGTCGGGGCGCAACCGTACGTCGCCCGTGATGCGGATGCAGTACTCGTTGCGCAGGTCCCGCGCACCGCCGGCGTCGAGGATCTCGTCGCGCGCGACCACCTGCACCACACCCGAGACATCCCGCAGGTCCAGGAAGGCCACGCCCCCGTGATCCCGACGACGGGCCACCCAGCCGGTGAGCGTCACGGTCTGTCCGGCGTGACCGGCGCGCAGGCTGCCGGCCTCGTGGGTGCGGAGCACAGGAGGTCCCTTCGATGGTCGGTGCGCGGGCGTGCGCACCGACGATCTTACGGACGTCGCGTGGGTGAGACGTTCAACGGACCCGTAGCGCCGTCCCACCGGTTTCGGCGGTGGCGAGCTCGCCGACGAGGCGCAAGGCCACCCGATCGAGCAGCACGAGGTTGACACTCGGCTCCGCCACGACGGCCAGCACGTGCGTCTGGTCGATTGCGTAGACGACGAGACAACCGTCCGTCGCCTTGACGGTCGTCTGCTGGAATCCGCCGAGGGTGTTCGCCTCCGCGGCGCGTTGCGCGATGCCGAGGACGGTGGAGACGATCGCCGCGGCGGCTTCGTGGTCGCGTTCGGGGCCGTTGTCCTGGAACACGAGACCGTCGCTTCGGGCGATCAGGATCCGGCGCAGACCGGGGATGTCGCGCTTGAGCGACGCCATGACGCGAGTGGCGTGGTGTTTGACGATCATGGAATCACGCCCTCACCCGGTCCGTGCGAGGTTGCCGCGAACCGCCGCGCTTCGAGGGTCCACACGCCATCGAGCAGGATCTGCAGGACGGAGGTGCACCCGCCCAGATCGCGAGGGTCGCAGGCCACCAGGGCCTGCGGTGCAGTGCCGAGCAGGTGGGCCAACCGGGTACGTGTCCCGCCAGGATCGTCCCAACGGTTGACCCCGACAAGACGGGGCGCTGCCGGGGCGATCTTCGAGAACGCGGTCACGATCTCCGCGGCCTGCGCGATGCTGGCACCCCGACTGGCGTCCACGAGGACCACATAGCCGTCCATGTTCTGCGCGAGCAGTTCCCACATGAACCGGAAACGATCCTGGCCCGGGGTACCGAAGAGCCCGACGCGGGTTCTCGCCCAGCCGGCATTCATCGGCGGGTCCACGTCCACGGTGGTGTGGTCCATCGCCACGGTCGTCGAAGCCTTGAGGACCACCGTCTCGTCGCTGACGCCCGTCTCCGTCGTCACGACCGACGCGCCTGGTTGCCCGGCCGCCAGTGTGGCGGCGAACGTGGTCTTGCCCGCACCGTAGGGGCCGGTGACGACGATCTTGCGGGAGGTGCTGGGCACCGAACGCTCCTCGACTGGTGGGGTTCGAGACGGGCGTCGCCGCAGCCGGACACTGCACGGGCGACCTGAGCGACCGTGACCGTGCTCGGCGCCGGCCTCGTCGTCCCGGGACTCAGGTCGCGACCTCAGATGGCGAGGTCGCGCTCCAGGACCGTGAGCTGACGACGCGCCATGGCGAGGTTC
>JBPBQU010000494.1:0-2176 GCA_050955085.1 Janthinobacterium lividum
CGATCGCGGTTGTGTGAGAACTCCATGATCGCTGAGGGCCGTGCCCGCCTTTGTTGCCCTGGTGTCGGCGTGTCGCGCTTGACCTGCAGCCCGTGGCGGACCTCGCCGGACCCCTGGGGCAAGCGGGGACGGTTCTTGACTCCAGCGCGACCGACTGCGACCCCGGTGTCGGTTCTTCGGATGAGCCACTTCCGGACCTCCCGACACCAGCATCGCGACCCGGCGAAGCGGCCGCAAGAGGATCGCTGGACATGGAGAGGAACCATGACCGTGATGGCGCGGGCGTGGGAAGCTGGGGCCCGCGGCATGGACTTAGTCCGACTTAGTTCTTATTCTCCAGTGGTGACGCAGACCGTGAACGTACATGAGGCGAAGACACACCTGTCGCGACTGCTCGAAGCGGTCGAACGGGGCGAGGAGGTCGTGATCGCCCGCTCAGGTAAGCCCGTCGCCCGACTGGTGCCGGCTCACTCGCGAGGGGCGCGTCGTCCCGGGACCTGGAAGGGGCAGGTGGTCGTCGCCGCGGATTTCGATGAGACCCCGGACGACCTGATCGTGGCCTTCCATGACGGCGTCGAGTCGCACGTCCAGTGAACCTGCTCCTCGACACCCACGTGCTGCTGTGGTGGTTGACCGACGACGAACGCCTGCCCGAGCGCATGCGCGTCGCGGTGGGGGACGGGGAGAACGAGGTGCTCGTCTCGGCCGCCACGGCGTGGGAGATGTCGATCAAGGCCGCGCTCGGCAAGCTGACCGTGCCTGAAGATCTGCGCGGGGAGTTGCGGCAGCAGGGGTTCACCGAGCTGCCGGTCACCGTAGAAGACGGCTTGGCCGCTGGTGCTCTACCGCGTCACCACGACGACCCCTTCGACCGCATGCTCATCGCGCAGGCTGTCCGAGGAGGCCTGCAGTTGCTCACCGTGGATCGACGGTTTGGGGACTACGACGTCCGGCTCCTGTAGCTGGTCGCGGTGTGTGCACCGGCCGGGACAGGTACCGGGCCATGCCCCCGGGATTGTCGACAACAATGCGCTGGCCAGCGACATAGTGATTCGTTCTGCGTGTCGGTGCCGGGACGAAGAACGTCCCCCTGGTGCGCTACTCGGGCTTGGTGTGTCCCAGCGCAGAAGGAGGACGTTCGATGAACAACCGTACCCAGATCTCTCGTGGTGACAAGAGCCGCAACGCCCGCTTGAACCGGTTGCGCGAGCTGGTCCCGACCACCTCAGCGATCGTCGGGATCGACCTGGCTGATGCGAAGCTGATGGTCGTGGTCTGTGATCACGACTCCCGGGTCCTTGCCCGACGGACCTTCCGGGTCCGGGCGTGGGACCTCGGTCCGGCCCTGGACTGGGCGAAGACGCAAGCGGCGAAGGCCGGCTTCGAGACGGTCACCATCGCGTGTGAGCCGACGGGGCACCGGTGGCGGATCCTGGGCCAGCTCGCCGCCGAACGAGCTCACACCTTCGTCTGCGTCCAGCCGCTGATCTCAGCCTGGGCCCGCCGCGGTGAGGACCTCACGACGGACAAGACGGATGAGAAGGACGCCGTGATCATCGCCCGCCTGGCGTCACAGCTGCGCTGCTACGTCCCCGAAGGACTCGACGAGACCTGGGGCCGGCTACGTC
Organism: Janthinobacterium lividum; assembly: GCA_050955085.1. GTDB lineage: Bacteria > Actinomycetota > Actinomycetes > Actinomycetales > Kineococcaceae > Kineococcus. The sequence goes on from JBPBQU010000494.1 coordinate 1,629, forward strand.
ACCTCGGGACCCGCCGGGCCCGGCTGGTCACCGACATGATCGCCGCCGTTCAGCAGGTGCGGGACCTGCTGGAGTGCGTGTGGCCGGCCGCTGTCGGGGCGGCCGCCCAGCCGTTCAAGTCCGCGACCTGGCTCGCTGCCATGACCGTGATCCTGGAGCGCGATGGTGGGGACCTCGCCCGGACCTACCGCCTGGGACTGGACCGCCTGGACAAGCAGGTGCGCCGCGAGATCGGCCGCTGGGGCACCGAACGGCCCTGCTTGCGGATCGTGCGCAAGCTCTACGCCGCAACCGCTTCGAGCGTGGGAGTGCGCGAGCACCGGCGAGGCGCGCTGGAACGGGCCGCGTTCGTCATCGACGACTTGCACCACGACCGGGCCCGCTGCAGCGAGGTCGAGGAACGGATACTCGCCGTCATCGACGAGCTCGGGCTCCGGGAGTTGGTGACCTCCATCCCGGGCCTGACCGCGCTGGGCGCGGCAATGATTTTGGCCGAGACCGGGGACTTGCATCGCTTCACCTCCGCGAGGGCGGTAGTCAAGCACGCC
>JBPBQU010000495.1:0-2175 GCA_050955085.1 Janthinobacterium lividum
GGCCATGTACGGCTGGTACGCACCCGACCCGCGGATGCGCGCCAACATCGGCATCCGCCGCCGCCTCGCCCCGCTGCTGGACAACTCCCGACCCGAGATCCAGCTCATCCAGGCGATGGTGCTCTCGCTCCCGGGCAGCCCGTGCCTGTACTACGGCGACGAGATCGGGATGGGCGACAACATCTGGCTGGAGGACCGCGACGCCGTCCGGACGCCGATGCAGTGGACCCCGGACCGCAACGCCGGTTTCTCGGCCGCCGACCCCGGCAAGTTGTACCTGCCGACGATCCAGTCGCTCGTCTACAACTACCAGGCCGTCAACGTGGAAGCGCAGCTCGCGACGGGTTCCTCCCTGCTGCACTGGGTCCGGAACGTCCTGGCGGTCCGCCGGGCCCACCCGGCGTTCGGTCTCGGTGGGTTCGTGCCGCTCACGAGCCGGCACCCGGCACTCCAGGAACCGCCCGCCACCGGGGCGCTCGCCTCCGGCGACGCTCTCGCCGACGCCGCAGCGCCACAGGCTCGACCCGACGACGGGTACTGCAGCAACGCCGCCGTCCTGGCGTTCCTGCGGATCCTCGCCTCGACCGACGACCAGGAGGGTGAGACCGTGCTGTGCGTGAACAACCTCTCCGACCACGCCCAGTCCGCCGTGCTGCGGATGCCCGGCAAGGCCGGCGCGAAGGTTAGGGACCTGTTCGGCGGAGCCGCGTTCCCCGACGTGGACGCCGATGCGGGGCTGACGATCACGATCGGGCCACGGGACTTCTTCTGGCTGAAGCTGGTGGGCGGGGCGTGAGCGCGCCCATGTCGACGTCTCCCGCGTCGGACGCGGCCCTCGCGGATCTGCTCATCGGGTGGGTTCCCCGCCAGCGCTGGTTCGCCGACAAGGGGTCCGAGGTCCGCGTGCGCCGTCTCGAACGGACCCCGCTGGACGAGGGCGGGGTGGCTCAGCTGGTGGCGCTGACCGTCGTCTCCGGAGCGGGCGATACCGAGACGAGCACGGTGTACTCCGTGCCCGTCACGGTGCGCCATGCCCCCGACGAGACGCTCACCGCGGCCCTGGTGGGGCACCTGCCCGACGTCGACGGCTCCCCTGCCTGGGTCTACGACGGTCCGCACGATCCGACCTGGACGCACGCGCTCCTCACCCTCGTCGCCAGCGAGGAGGGTGCGGGTTCCCCCTCGTTCGGCGTGCACGGGACGAGCGCGGACGGGGGATTGCCGATCCCCGCCGGTTCCACCACGACGGTCCTGGTGGGCGAGCAGTCCAACACCTCGATCGTCGTGCGGGTGCCGGCGGGCGACGTCCCGCTGATCGCCAAGGTGTTCCGGGTGCTGAGCTCGGGTGACAACCCCGACGTCGTGGTGCAGACCGCGCTCGCGGAGGCGGGGTGCGGGCGGGTTCCGCGCCCGGCGGGTTGGGTGGACGGCCAGTGGACCGCCCCCGACGGTTCCTGCGCCGCGGGCCACCTCGCCCACCTCACGGAGTTCCTCCCGGGTTCGCAGGACGCCTGGCGGGTGGCGGTGGCCGCGGTGGCCGCGGGACGCGACTTCAGCACCGAGGCGGGTGAGTTGGGCCGGGCCACGGCCGAGGTCCACGCCGTCCTCGCGGCTGAGCTGCCCACCCAGCCCGCGACCCCGGACCGCCTCGCCGCCGTCGCCGACGGCCTCGCCCTCCGGGTGGCCTGGGCGTGCACGGCCGTCGTGGAACTGCGTGCGGTCGCCGCGGCCGCCGAGGCGCGGGTGGAGGCGGTGCGGCACCTACGCGATGTGCCGCCGCTGCAGCGGGTCCACGGTGACTACCACCTCGGGCAGGTGCTGCACTCGGCCGCACGGGGCTGGGTCCTGCTCGACTTCGAGGGTGAACCGCTGAGGCCACTGGCCGAGCGCAGCCTGCCCGACCTCGCGTTGCGCGACGTGGCCGGGATGCTCCGGTCCTTCGACTACGCCGCCTCCTCCGCCACCCTCGGCGAGTCCGGGGTCGACGCGGCCCTGGCAGCCGCCTGGAACGCGTCCTGCCGCAACGCCTTCCTGGACGGTTACGCGGCCGTGTCCGGGATCGATCCGCGCACCGAGGGCAGCGCCGCAGCGGTCCTGCTCGCGGCCCTCGAACTGGACAAGGCCCTCTACGAGGTCGTCTACGAAGCCCGCAACCGGCCGGCCTGGCTGCGGATC
>JBPBQU010000496.1:0-2144 GCA_050955085.1 Janthinobacterium lividum
CCTCACCGAACCCACGGCCGGTTCCGTCGTGATCGCCGGTCAGGACGTGGTCGCGATGAACCCGGAGCAGTTGCGTCGGGCCCGGCGCCAGATGCAGATGGTCTTCCAGGACCCGCTCGCGAGCCTCGATCCGCGCCAGAGCATCGAGAGCGCGCTGGTGGAACCGTTGGCCGTGCACGGCATCGAAGGCGGACCCTCGGCCTGGCGAACCCGCGTACGGGGGTTGCTGGACCGGGTGGGTCTGCCGTCCGGGGCGGGGGCGAAGTACCCGCACGAGTTCTCCGGTGGCCAGCGTCAGCGCGTCGGCATCGCGCGCGCCCTGGTGCTCGACCCCGACCTGCTCGTCGCGGACGAACCCGTCTCGGCCCTCGACGTCTCCGTGCAGGCGCAGGTGCTGGTGCTGCTGGAGGAGCTGCAACGCGACCTGGGACTGACCTACCTGGTCATCGCTCACGACCTCGCGGTCGTCAAGCACGTCAGCACCACCGTGGGGGTGATGTACCTCGGCGGGATCGTCGAGGAGGGCCCCAGTGCCCCGCTCTACGCCCACCCACTGCATCCGTACACCCGGGCCCTGCTCTCGGCGGCTCCTGTCCCCGACCCGGTGGCGGAGGAGAAGCGGGAGCGGATCCTGTTGAGCGGGGACCTGCCCTCGCCGGCGAACCCGCCGTCGGGGTGCCGGTTCCGGACGCGGTGCCCGTGGGTGCAGGAGACCCGTTGCCACGACGAACGGCCGGTGTTGCGCACGGTCCAGGGCCATCCCGCCGCGCAGAAGGTGGCGTGTCACTGGGCGGAGGACATCGAGGCCGGTCGAATCCTTCCCGCCCCGCGGGTGCGTGCCGCCTGAGCCGTCGGGCACCCCGACGTCGTGCTCTCCCCGAGGGTGTCGCTAGGTTGCGCGCAACTCCCCCACACCGCAATTCCCTCATACCGCGACGAACAGGATGATCCTGTTGCGCAAGACCGAGCAGACAACCCCGACAGGACTACCGAGGTGACACCGTGGCTCTGCCTCCGCTGACCGCCGAACAGCGCGCCGCCGCCCTGGAGAAGGCCGCCGCCGCGCGACGGGAACGTGCCGAGGTGAAGAACCGGCTGAAGTACGCGGGCGGGAGTCTCGAGGACGTCATCCACGACGGCCAGGTGAACGAGGTCCTCGGCAAGATGAAGGTCTCGGCCCTGCTGGGGTCGTTGCCGAACGTGGGCAAGGTGCGCGCCCGCCAGATCATGGAGGAGATCGGCATCTCCGAGTCCCGGCGCGTGCGCGGGTTGGGGGCTCACCAGATCGCGGCCCTCGTGCAACGCTTCGGCACGGCGGGGAGTGCGTCCTGAACGCCACGCCCGACCCCTCGCCCGCGCAACCCCCGGGCGCACCGTCTCCCCGGCTCACCGTGCTCGCCGGACCCACCGCGGTGGGCAAGGGCACCGTCTCCGCGGATCTGCGGGCGCGTTTCCCGCACATCTGGATCTCCGTCTCCGCGACCACCCGGGCGCAACGGCCCGGTGAGGTCGACGGGGTGCATTACCACTTCGTCTCCGATGAGACGTTCGACGCCTACGTCGAGGCCGGGGAGTTGCTGGAATGGGCCTGTGTGCACGGGCGCAACCGCTACGGCACCCCGAGGACCCCGGTGGTGGACGTGCTGAGCTCCGGTCGTCCCGCCCTGCTCGAGATCGACCTCGCGGGTGCTCGGCAGGTCCGCGAGGCCATGCCGGAGGCCCGTCTGGTCTTCCTGGCCCCGCCGAGCTGGGAGGAACTGGTGCGCCGACTGGTGGGGCGCGGGACCGAGACCGCGGAGGAACGCGAACGCCGTCTCGCCACCGCGCGGGTCGAGCTGGCGGCCGAACCGGAGTTCGACGTGACCATCTACAACGACGACGTACGGCGCGCGACGGATGAACTCGTAGGATGGATGGGTCTGCCCGTCGAGTGACGGGCGGTCGCCCGCCAGATCTCGAACCCGCTGAACCGAGGAGACCCACCGTGGCTGGAACCGTCGCGTCGCCCGAGGGCATCACCAACCCGCCCATCGACGACCTGCTGACGGCTGCCGATTCCAAGTACGCGTTGGTCATCTATGCGGCCAAGCGTGCCCGGCAGATCAACGCCTACTATTCCCAGCTCGGCGAAGGCCTGCTGGAGT
>JBPBQU010000497.1:0-2120 GCA_050955085.1 Janthinobacterium lividum
CGTTCTGATCGGCGTCCGGGTTCGCCCGGGGTTTCCTGCGAGAGATCCCGGGCGGTCTCAGGCCCCGCCCCGAGAGCCTGAGGTGAGCACTCCCCAGGTCACCGGGCGAGGCCGAAACCGAACACCGTCACGCTGTGGAACTCCTCGCCCGCACGCAGGACGGTGCTGGGGAACTCGTGATGGTTCGGCGCGTCCGGCATCCCCTGCGCCTCGAGGGCCAGGCCCGCTCGTGGCCCGTAGGCGACGCCACCCTTGCCGACGAGCGTGCCCGCCAGCGATCCGCCCGTGAACAGTTGGATCCCCGGCTGGTCGGTGCGGACCTCGAGCACCCGACCCGACACGGGTTCCTCCACCCGAGCCGCGAAACTCATCGGCCGGGCACCGCCCGCGACGTCGGCGAGCACGAAGCAGTGGTCGAACCCCTTGCCCCGACGCAACTGCTCGTCGTCCTGCTCCACCCGGTAGGCGACCGGGACGGGCTCGCGCAGGTCGAACGGCGTACCGGCCACGGAGCGGAACTCCCCCGTCGGCAGACCCGTCTCGTCCACGGGGAGGAACGTCGGGGACGCGACCTGCACCAGATGGGCGTCCACCGTGGCGGAGCCGTCGCCCGCGAGGTTCCAGTAGGCGTGGTTGGTGAGGTTCAGCACGGTCGGCGCGTCCGTCGTCGCGTACGACTCCACGCTCAACGCGCCGTCGGCCAGGACGTAACTGACGTGCACGCTCAACGCACCCGGGAACCCGTTGTCCCCGTCCGGGGAGAGCAACGAGAAGCGCACCCCGCACCGGCCCGGGATCTCGTGCGAGGTCCAGAGCAGTTCCGAGAAGGGGTGCGGGCCGCCGTGGATGGCGTTGCCACGGTCGGTCACCGGGATCGAGTAGGTGTGACCGTCGAGGGTGAATCGACCGCCGGCGATGCGGTTGGCGAACCGGCCGATGGTGGCCCCGAAGGACCGGCCCTTGCCCGCGTAGGTGTCCAGGTCGGCGAAACCCAGGAGGATGTCGGCACGTTTCCCGTCGCGGTCGGGGGTGACGACGGACTGCAACCGGGCGCCGTGCTCGAGGAGCCCGACCCGGACAGTCCCGTCGTCCAGCACCCACCGCGCGACGGGTGCTCCGTCCCCGGTCCGGCCCCAGCCCTGCTCGACGCTCACTCCGGTTTCCACGTCGTGCACGTTACCGGGGTCGATCCCGCACTGATCGCCCCCGCACCTCGTGGCCGGTGACGGCCACCGCGACGGTGAACATGACCGGGTGCAGGTCGGATTGACCCGACAAAGACCGCGTCCCTACATTTGGACCGGTCCACCGCAGGAGCCCCGGTGAGTGGTAACCGCGAGCCGAGAGGACCATCGATGTCCGCAGTAACCCCGATCCGCTTCGCCCTCATCGGCACCGGCCGTATCGGCCAGGTCCACGCCGCGAGCATCAACCGCAACGAGGACGCCGTTCTCCAGGTCGTCTGCGACACGGTCCTCGCCGGTGCCGAGGCGACATCGGCCCGCTACGGCGGCCGGGTCACCTCCGACCCGTTCGAGGCCATCCGCGCCGACGACGTCGACGCGATCGTGATCGCCTCCCCCACCCCCACCCACGTCGACCTCCTCGACGCGGCCATCGACGCGGGGGTGGCGGCATTGTGCGAGAAGCCGATCGATCTGGACATGACCCGCGTGGACGCGATCCGCCGGCGCGCGGGTGAGGCCAAAGCCCCGATCGTGCTGGGTTTCAACCGCCGCTTCGACCCGCACTTCGCCGAACTGCGCCGTCGCGTCGCTGCCGGTGAGATCGGGCGCCTCGAACATCTCGCGATCACCAGTCGCGACCCCGAGGAACCCCCGGCCGCGTACGTGGCGGTCTCGGGTGGGATCTTCCGCGACATGGCCATCCACGACTTCGACATGGCGCGCTCCTTCATCCCCGACATCGTGGAGGTGACGGCCGTCGGGTTGCGTCAGTTCTCCACCGGGATCGCGGACGCGGACGACTTCGACGCCGCGGTCACGACGCTGCGCGGGGCGGGCGGGGAGTCGGTGGTCATCACGAACTCCCGGCACTCCGCCTACGGTTACGACCAGCGCCTCGAGGCGTTCGGCCCCGACGGTCTGCTCCAGGTGGGC
>JBPBQU010000498.1:0-2119 GCA_050955085.1 Janthinobacterium lividum
CGCCCAGCCTGGGTGAGGTGGTCGCGGCGATGGAGGCGATGCACCCGCTGGAGTGGGCGCAGCCGTGGGACGCGGTGGGCCTCGTGGTCGGGGATCCGGGTGCGCCCGTTCGCCAGATCGTGTTCGCCGTGGATCCCGTCGAGGCCGTCGTCGACGAGGCCATCGCCTCGGGGGCGGACCTGCTCGTCACCCATCACCCGCTGTTGTTGAAACCGGTGAACTCGGTGGCCGCCACCACCTTCAAGGGCCGCCTGGTGCACCGTCTCGTCAGCGCCGGCTGTGCGCTCTACGTCGCTCACACCAACGCCGACGCGGGCGCTCCGGGCGTCTCCGACGCGCTGGCCCGGGTGCTCGACCTCGACGATCTGCGACCCCTGGAACCCCTGCCCGGTCGTCCCGACCTCGGCATCGGACGGGTCGGTACGCTCACCGCTCCCGAACGCCTGGGTGATTTCGCGGCCCGCGTCGCCGAGGCGCTGCCCGAGACCGAGCAGGGTGTGCGTGTCGCCGGAGACCTGGACGCGATGGTCCAGCGGGTCGCGGTGTGCGGGGGGTCCGGTGACAGCCTCTTCGAGCAGGTCCGGGCCTGCGGCGCGGACGTCTTCGTCACGGCGGACCTACGTCACCACCCCGCTTCGGAGGCCCGCGAACGCGCGGCGTTCGACGCGGTCGTCGGTGACGGGGCGACCCCCCACCTCGTCGACGTCTCACACTGGGCCAGCGAATGGCCCTGGCTCGCCGGCTGCGCCGATCGGTTGGTGTCGGCGATGGCCGCCGCCGGTCGTAGCGTGGTCGCTCACGTGTCCACCACGCGCACCGACCCCTGGTCGCTGCGCATCCCCAGCCGAGGAGAGTGAGCGGGGCGATGCCCAAGGCTCCCGCGATCGACCAGCAACGACTGCTCGACCTGCAGGCGATCGATACCCGTTTCGCCCAGCTCGCCCACAGGCGATCGACCCTGCCTGAGCAGAAGGAGCTCGACGCGTTGCTGGCCGAGCGGCGCCGCAACGGTGACATCCTGATCGCCGCGCGCACCCTGGTCGGCGATGCCGAGCGGTCCGTCTCGAAAGCCGAGGCCGACGTGACTCAGGTCCGCGATCGGGCCACGCGCAACACCCGACGATTGCAGTCGGGCGCCGGCAGCCCCAAGGACATGCAGGCCCTCGAGCACGAACTCGAGTCCCTCGCCCGGCGTCAGTCGGTGCTCGAGGACGAAGAGCTCGAGGTGATGGAACGCCTGGAGCAGACCCAGTTCGCCGCCGCTGAGCTCAGCACCACCGATGCCGAGCTCGGTGAGCAGATCACCGACGTCACCCAGCGACGCGACGCCGTTCTCGACGAGATCGCCCGGGAGGAGACCGCCACCCTGGCGCGCCGGCAGGCGATCGTCATGGGTATCGGCGACACGCTCGTCGCGCTCTACGAGAAGGTCCGCATCCCGCGCGGCGGTGTCGGTGCGGCGTTGCTGCGCTCGCGTCGCTGCGGCGGCTGCCAGCTGGAGCTCAACGCCTCCGATCGCGCTGCCATCCGTGCAGCGGCCTCCGACGAGATCATGTTCTGCGAGGAGTGCGGACGCATCCTCGTGCGCACGGAGGAGTCGGGCCTGTGACATCGGGTGGGGGCCGGGTGCTGCGCGTCGAAGCCGACGGTGGATCTCGAGGCAACCCGGGACCGGCCGGCTACGGCGCCGTGGTGAAGGACTCTGCCACGGGTGAGGTGTTGGCCGAGGTGGCGGAGTCGATCGGTCGGGCCACCAACAACGTTGCGGAGTACCGCGGTCTGCTCGCGGGTCTGCGCGCCGCGCACGGCATCGATCCCGGCGCCCGCGTCGAGGTCCGGATGGACTCCAAGCTCGTCGTCGAGCAGATGTCCGGGCGGTGGCAGATCAAGCACGCGGACATGCGCGCCCTCGCCGATCAGGCGCGTGCTCTCATCCGCCCGGGGGCGGTCGACTTCGGGTGGATCCCGCGGGCCCAGAACTCCGACGCCGACCGCCTTGCCAACGAGGCCATGGACGCGGCCGCGGCGGGTCGCCCGTGGCAGCGCACCTTGGGAGCAGGGACCACGAAACTCCTGGCGAGCGCGACCCCCGCACCCAAGGCGGCTGTTGTCGATCCCG
>JBPBQU010000499.1:0-2108 GCA_050955085.1 Janthinobacterium lividum
CTCGCCGGACCCCTGGGTCGCGGAGGAGGAGCATGAGGGGTTCTGGGCGCAGGGTCTGCATGCGGTCGATCACTTCGTGGAGGATCACGCGGCGGGGTTGAAGAAGGTTTCGGGTGGGTTGAAGGTTGTCTCCGCTGCTGCGGGGGTGTTGTCTCTCGTCCCGGTTCTGGCCCCGATCACGGCCCCCATCGCGGTGGCGACCGGTGCGGCGGCGGTGGGTATCGACGCGTCGGTGAAGCTTGTCACTGGGGAGGGGTCGTGGACTCAGATCGGGGTGGACGCCGCGTTGATGGCCTTGCCCGGGGTGGGGAAGGTCGTGGGGAAGTCGTTGGAGGGCACTGCGCTGGCCGCTACCGCGGGTCGGGTGGTTAACGCCGCCGTTAACGCCACCCGCGTCGGCGCCGCAGGTCTGCGCGGTGCTGCGCAAGGCCTTGTCAACGCCCCGCGGACGACGATCGCCCTCGCGCCGGCCTTTAGCCACGGCGCCCCCGGCGGGGACGGTTTGAGCATCGTCGCCATGACGGACGCCGGCCGCGCGGCTAGGGATGGTTGGAAAGCAGGGGCCAGCAAAGTACGAGCCGACTTGGCTGAGGCACCAGTGGGTGTGGACGCCAGCCCAGGCGGCAGGCAGGGTGCGGCTCCGTCCAAAGAAGAGTCGCATGAAACGCACAGCTTCGAAGCCGCCCGCAACAAGGCATTAGAGCTGATGGGGAAACTTGATGAATCCACCCGGAAGCCATACATTAGTACCCTTGAAAGATCAGATTTCTTTGGTCAAGTTGTAGGTTTCGAAACAAGGGTAGACGGAACTCTAAAGCGTTTGAGGATTGATTGGGACCCCGACAAAGGCCCCCATTTCAATGTGACAATCGGCAGGGGGCGTACTGGAGAGAAGCATGCCGTAACCTGGCCCGGTACACGAGACGAAACAAGAAGTATTCATGGAGGGAACTTCGATGACCTTTCGTAGATACGGAGAATCACCCGAAACACTCGATGATGTGTTCACCGCACTTCGGAGTTCGCGCATTCCCTACAGGGTGCTGCCGTTCGAGGATTACCGCTATGCCCGAGAAGCAAGTCTTGAGCAATTTCCACTGTTCGGCACTACGCGACTCGACCTGCGTGCCGTTCCAGGCGTCGTGAGAGGTGAGGTAATCGATGACGACACCGCCATCAGCGCACTTCGCACTTATCTCGAACCACGCGCATCATGGGGTTCGGATGTCATCGCATTCCCCTCCAATGCACTCGTTCCTAGTTTCTCGACGCGTCTCGAGGGAATATTGCGCTTCCTTCCATCAATCTTCGATTGCTGTGGTTGGGAAATGTGGTTCTACCTTCCGGGAGAGAATCTGCTCGTTGAATTCTACGGCGATGAATTCGTGGCTGTCGAGGTTCCTGCGGCCCCCTGAAGTGGGTCCTCGGGTCTACAGTTCAGCCTGCACCCTGACCGGGTGCGTCGATGACCTGTTGTTGATGTGCCGCACTGCGGTGAGATGTCGCTACTCCGTACGCTCGTGTAGGCAGAGAATCGACGAGCAAAGCGGGTCTTCGGATCTGAGGGTGGGAAGGTCCGCCTGATCTGAGTTCTGGGGGTCAACCGGGACGACGCGCCGGGACCTGCGCCTGCCGAAGTGTTGGGGTCGGGGCCGCCAGGATCAGAAGCGACCAAGCATCCTGCTCCAAGAACGGTCCCGACGTGCCCCACTCTACGTGCGGCGACGCGCCCTCCTGCGCGATCGCCGACACGATCCTCGACCTACCCGACCTGCACCTGATCGACGTCGAACGCCTCGTCCCCGACGGCCAGCACCGCCGGGGCCTGCTCCGTCTCACCGTGCAGACTGATCCCGTCGCGGCCGGTGAGATCGTCGCCTGCCACGGCTGCGGGGTCCTCGCCGCTGACCACGGCCGCCGGATCCATCGCCTCGCCGACGCACCCGTCCTGGGCAGTCCGGCCGAGCTCATCTGGCGCAAACGACGGTGGCGCTGCCCAGAACCCCGCTGCCGCGTGAGTACCTGGACCGAGGACCACCCCGACCTGCCGGCTCGGGCGAAACTCACCACCCGAGCCGTCGCCTGGGCCGTGCACACCCTGCGCTGGG
>JBPBQU010000500.1:0-2085 GCA_050955085.1 Janthinobacterium lividum
GGTGAGTGCGTGCACACCGGGCAGGGCCGGGTCGCGGACCAGGTCGAGCGTGAGCTCGGTGGTCATGCCGCACTCCACCGCGGTCCCGCACACCTCCCCGTCACCCTGGGCGGCGTGCCCGTCACCAAGGCACAGCAGCGCACCGGGGACCTGGACGGGAAGAAACAACGTGCTGCCCGCGACGATCGAGCGGCAGTCGATGTTGCCCCCCAGACCGGCGCGGGGCGGCGTGGTCGAGTGCTCACCCGGTGCGGCGGGCGTTGTCCCGATCACCCCGAGGAACGGAGCGATGTCCACCTCGAAGCCGAGCTGGTTGATGGCGGTGCCGGCTTCGTCGTCGACGTCCCACACCAACAACGTGCGTTTCAGCGCCCCGAGCCGTTCGTTGAGCGGTGTCGCCTCCCCCGCGGCGGTCCATCCCCAACCGTCGGTCCGCATGGACCTCAGCGTGACGGCGAGCATGTCACCAGGTTCGGCGCCGGCCACGACGATCGGACCGGCCAGGCAATGCCCGCGAGAATCGGCGAACATGCGCTCCCCTGCTCCGTCCGGCAGGGCCGCGCGTTGCAGGTAACCGCGTGCGTCGAGGGTGTGGACGACGATGTCGTCACCCGGCGCGATCGTCAGCACACCCGGGCGGGCGGGGTCGAACACGTCGGTGACGAACAGGCGCCGCGCCGCGAGAACGTGTGAGGTCATGACCTGATCCAACCCCGGGGATCCACGTTCGACCAGCTCTCCACCATGCCGTGGTGGTCGACACCGTCAGGTGAGGTGCAGCGCAGTGCGGAGTTCACTCCAGACCCGCGCGCCGAGTTCGGCGTCGGCGTGCGGGGATCCACCACGCACCAGCACTGTCCCGCCGTCGGTCACCGGTTCACCGGGCAGTTGCAGTCGGTGACCGGCCGCCGGGGCGGTGAGGCAGGTGGTCGACAACCCGTGATCGCTCCTGCGGGCGACGACGTCACGGGCGAAGGATTCGGAGGGCCAGACCTGGTCGTCGCCACCCGCGCTGAGGATGACGTCGGCGCGGATCGACTCCACCGGAATGCGGGCCGCGGGGATCCGGTCGGCGAACGTGGTCAGGCTCTGCTCGTACAACGAACGGAAGGCCGGTGGTTGCGTGTCCGCGCCCCGGGCGTCCTGCTTCGCCTGGGCATCGTGCCACGCCTGGTCGTAGGGCACGAAGGGCAGCGCGACGCCCGCCCGGGTCCACGACGAACGCGAGCGAGACTCGTCACCGTCCGGACCAGGGCCCACGTTCGCCCAGACGACGGAGGAAGGGGAGAGCGCGACGACCGTTCTGATGCGGGAGTCGTGGGCGGCGAGCAGCAGGGCGGCCTCGGCACCCTTGGAGGCCCCGATCACGGCGAGGTGTTCGCTGTGAGCGGCCAGTCGGTCAAGAGCCGGGGTGAAGGTCTCCAGGGGAATCTCGCAGATCCCCGGCGGCTGGCCGGTGTCTGCGAACCAACGCAACGACAGGGCCGCGGCTCCGTGCCCGGCGAGGAGACGGACGCGATCGACGTCGATGCGACCGCTGGAACCGGACAACACCAGCACCGCGCAGCGTGCCCGCCCTGCCGGCAGCGCGAGCAACCCCGCCGGGTTGGTCAACGAGAGTTCCACGCCCACATCCTCGTGGCGAACCGGGCAGTGGGGCCCGCCCCCGCGACCAGCAGGTCGAGCACTGGACGCTCGTGATCGCGCTCGTCGCAGTGACGACCCGCACGGCGCCGCGTCCACCTCTGCCGACAACGGCCGCGACAACTTCATCGGTCCTTCGGGGGAGCGGGTGACACCTCACCGCGCACCGGTCGGGAGGGGGCAGGTGAGCAGGGGCTGGTCGTGAGCCTTGGTCCGCGAGTGCTGTGCGGGCTGTGCTGTTCGACGTCGATGGCACTCTCATCGACGTCCTGGAGAACAAGCGCAGCGTCTGGCGCGACTGGCCGAGACACCACGGACTCGATCCCGCCGAGGTTCAGCAGGTCGCGCTGCGCACCCGTCCCCAGGACACCTTCACCCCCCAGGCCGACCCCGCCCAGTGCCTCGCGTGTTGCACAGCCTGCAAGACGAGGTCGCCCGAGC
>JBPBQU010000501.1:0-2082 GCA_050955085.1 Janthinobacterium lividum
GACCCAGGACTGGCTCGGCCGGCCCGTGCTCGCTCTGGGTGTCGTCGTCTTCATCGTGTCCTGGCAGTGGATCCCGTTCCACTCGCTCATCTACCAAGGTGCGATCCGACAGATCCCGACCTCGATGTACGAGGCTGCCCAGATCGACGGCGCCGGCCGGGTACGTCAGTTCTTCAGCATCACGTTTCCGCAGTTGAAGAACACGATGATCACCTCGTCGACCCTCATGGTCGTCGGTTCGCTGACGTTCTTCGACCTGATTTTCGTCCTGACCGGGGGTGGCCCCAACGACGGGACGCGGGTGCTGGCGCTGGACATGTACCTGACCGGGTTCCGCGCCAACCTGATGGGCCCGGCCAGTGCGATCGCGGTCATCCTGGTCCTCATCGGTCTGGTTCTCGCGCAGGTCCTGCAGCGCATCGGCGGCAGAGAACGCAACTCCCAGCTGGAAGGGGCCTGATCCATGGCTACGCATGTGACCGCGCCGGTGAAGGCCCGCTCGTCCAGTCGTGCCTCCCGTCCGGGGAGGGGGCCCGTCAGCGGCCGGAGGAACTGGCTCGGTGGCGCCTTCGGGTGGCTCTGGCTGGCCCTCATCATCGTGCCGATCTACTGGATCGTCATCACGAGTTTCAAGGCCCAGTCGGATTACTTCGGCTCCAACCCGATGGCCCCGGCGTCCTCCCCGACCCTCGACAACTACCGGATGGTCCTCGAGAACGACTTCGCCCGCTACTTCTTCAACTCCGTCGTCGTGACGGTGGGGGCGACCATCCCGGCGGTGCTGTTCTCCTTCATGGCGGCGTTCGCGATCGTCCGGGGCAGCGGTCGTTGGCTCCGGGCCGTGAATGGCCTGTTTCTCATGGGTCTCGCGATCCCGTTGCAGGCGACGATCATCCCGATCTACCTGATCATCATCAAGCTCGGCCTGTACGACTCCCTCGGCGCGTTGATCCTGCCGTCGATCGCCTTCGCCATCCCGTTGACCGTGCTCATCCTCGGCAACTTCGTGCGCGACGTCCCGAACGAGCTGTTCGAGGCGATGCGCATGGACGGATCGAGTGAATGGGGGACGATGTGGCGTCTCGCGTTCCCGCTGACGCGCCCCGCACTGGTCACGGTGACCATCTACCAGGCGCTGCAGATCTGGAACGGTTTCCTGCTGCCGCTGGTCCTCACCCAGAGTTCTGATCTACGCGTGCTCCCGTTGGCGCTGTGGACGTTCCAGGGCCAGTACAGCGTCAACATCCCGGCCGTCCTCGCGTCGGTCGTTCTCACCACCCTGCCGATCCTCGTCCTCTACGTGCTCGGGCGTCGTCAGTTGCTCTCCGGCCTCACCGCCGGTTTCTCCAAGTGATCTGAAAGGAACCTCTCTCGTGACCGAACGGCAAGCGCTCGTCGTCCGTGGTGGTTGGGACGGGCACATGCCTGTCGAGGCCACCGATGAGTTCATCCCCCACCTCGAGGCGAACGGGTTCACCGTGCGCGTCGAGGACTCCCCGAAGGTGTACGCCGACGCCGCGTTCATGGCGGGCGTCGACCTCGTCATGCAGTGCAACACTATGACCACGATCGAGCAGGACGAGTTCGAGGGATTGCGCTCCGCCGTCGAGGCGGGCACCGGTCTGGCCGGTTGGCACGGTGGGATCGCCGACTCCTACCGCAATACCGCCGACTATCTGCATTTCATCGGCGGGCAGTTCGCGTGCCACCCGGGCAAGGCCCCCGAGGAGCGCACCGGTGAGCAGTCGGACAACTACATGCCTTACCGCGTGGAGATGCTGCCCGCCGCGGCGGAGCACCCCATCACGCAGGGCATCGGCGACTTCGACCTGGTGACCGAGCAGTACTGGGTGCTCACCGACACCTATATCGACGTCCTCGCCACGACGACGCAGGCCGTGCGGGCCTGGGACCCCTGGAACCGTCCGGTGACCTCGCCGGCGATCTGGACCCGGCAGTGGGGCGAGGGCAGGATCTTCGTGGCCACCCCCGGTCACAACGTCGACGTGCTGCGCGACGACAACGTCCGGACCATCATCGAGAGGGGTCTGCTGTGGGCAGCCCGTTGAACCCTGACCCGAC
>JBPBQU010000502.1:0-2066 GCA_050955085.1 Janthinobacterium lividum
CCGGAGCAGTGGCTGGGGCGGTGGCGGTGGCTTCGGGGGCGGTGGCTTCGGGGGCGGTGGCTTCGGGGGCGGCGGTTTCGGGGGCGGCGGTTTCGGGGGTGATGGCGGCGGTGGTCGTCGTAGCAGTGGCGGTGGTTTCGGCGGGGGCGGCGGCGGTGGCGGGGGCGGTGGCGGTGGCGGTGGTCGCCGGGGATCGAGTGGTCGCTTCTGAGCGCGGACCCGCGGTGAGTGCAGCAGGATCAACAGTCAGCAACAGGATCGCCGGCATCGACCGGCGGGGAGGACAGTGACGTGGCGGAGAAGCAGACCATCCTCGGACGGATCGCACAGTTGGCCCGCGCCAACGTGAACGCGTTGATCGACAACGCCGAGGACCCGCAGAAGATGCTCGACCAGATGGTGCGCGACTACACGGGCAACATCGCCGAGGCCGAATCCGCGATCGCGGCGACCATCGGGAATCTGCGCCTGGCCGAGGCCGACCGGGACGACGACGTGGCCGCGGTGCAGGAGTGGGGCACCAAGGCGCAGGCAGCCTCGGCGAAGGCCGACAGCCTGCGTGCCGCGGGTAAGGCGAGCGAGGCCGACCGTTTCGACGAGCTCGCCAAACTCGCCCTCAAGCGGCAGATCTCCTTCGAGCAGGAGGTGTCCGCGTCCGCGCCGCAGATCGCGTCCCAGACGGAGGTCGTCGACAAGCTCAAGTCCGGTTTGAGCGCCATGAAGGAGAAGCTGGCGCAGCTGAAGACCAAGCGCGACCAGCTCGTCGCCAGGGCGAAAGCGGCCGACGCCCAGTCCCAGGTCCAGTCGGCCCTCGGTTCCATCAACGTGCTCGACCCGACGTCGGAGCTGTCCCGCTTCGAGGAGCGGGTCCGCCGCGAGGAGGCCCGCGTCGCCGGGCAGGCGGAGTTGCAGGCGGACTCCGTGGACGCTCAGTTCGCGAGCCTGGAGGATGTCTCCACCGACCTCGACGTCGAGGCCCGATTGGCCGCGATGAAGTCCGGAGCCTGATCCCGACCCTTCACCGCACCACCGGTGAGGGATTCCGGCACACGACGCAGCGGCCCCTGCGTGGTGGATCGTTCGTGGGACCCAGGGGGTCGGGACAGGGGACGAACGAGGGACGCCACCGGGGGTCGACGTCCCTAGGCTGAGGTGATGAGCGCAGCCGACCCCGACCCCTGGGTGTCACGTCGGCGATTCGCCGCCCGGGCGCGTGACGGTCTGGCGGTACTGCTGTCGCTGGTGTCGGCGGCAGTGTGGTTCTACGGCCTCGTGATGGGGCCTTTCAGTGCCGAACCCGGGTCACCCCCGATCGGGGGGCCCCTGGACTTGCCGCTGAACGCCCCGAGCTCGGTCGCCGGGCTGGTGCTGGCCGTCGCGGCGTCGCTCAGCCTGTGGTGGCGCCGCTCGCGCCCCTTGTTGCTGTGCATCGTGCTGATCGCGGTCAGTTTCGCGCTGGCCTTCGACGGGGCGATGTTCTTCGCCCTGTTGACCGTGGCCGTTCGCCGCCGCGACCGGTTGCTCGTCGTGCTGAGTGTCGTGGCGTTCGTCGCCTCGGCCCAGGGTGCGTTCCGCACGAGCGCCGACGGATGGTTCTTCAACATCCTGTCGGCCGCGTTCATGACGGCGTTGTGCGTGTTCGTGGGCGCGTTCGTGGGGGCGCGCCGCGATCTCGTCCGTACGCTGCGAGAACGCGCCGAACGGGCCGAGCACGAGCAGACCCTGCGCGGGGAACAGTCCCGACTGGCCGAACGCACCCGGATCGCGCGCGAGATGCACGACGTCCTGGCCCACCGGATCTCGCTCGTGGCGCTGCACGCCGGGGGTCTCGAGGTGCGTCCGGACGTGGGGCCGGCTCAGGTGGAGGCGACCGCCGCGACGATCCGGGAGACGGCCCGTTCCGCTCTGGAGGACCTGCGCCGTGTCCTGGGAGTGCTGCGCGCCCCCGACACGGGACCCGCCTCGATGACCGCCGCCGAACTCACCCCGCAACCCACCCTTCTCGACCTGCGCGGACTGGTGGAGTCCTCCCGTGAAGCGGGGGTGGCGGCGGAGTTCCGCACCGA
>JBPBQU010000503.1:0-2037 GCA_050955085.1 Janthinobacterium lividum
TCGCGACGTCCGGGTCCCCGGACACCGGCCAGCGCGAGACGACCCCCCCGACGACGCGCAACGCCTCACCGGCCCGGTAGGTGCCGGCCGTGACCGCCATGTCCTCGGCGATCCGTTCCGGCGCAAGCAGA
The DNA here is from genome assembly GCA_050955085.1 of Janthinobacterium lividum. Taxonomy (GTDB): domain Bacteria; phylum Actinomycetota; class Actinomycetes; order Actinomycetales; family Kineococcaceae; genus Kineococcus. The sequence goes on from JBPBQU010000503.1 coordinate 132, forward strand.
TCGATGCCGTGAGGGCCGGTGCCGTGGGTGCCGGTGCCGTGGGTGCCGGTGCCGTGGGTGCCGGTGCCGTGGGTGCCGGTGCCGTGGGTGCTCTGGGTAGTGCTGCTGTCGAAGTCCGTGACGTCCGGGCCGGCGGAACCGACGAGCAGGACGTCGGCGTCCAGCGCCGTGGCGAGCGCCTGGTTGACCCGACCCGAGAACACCTGATCGGCCGACGGCGCGAGCCCCTCGACGATGACCACGTCGTAGTGGGCGAGCACCTTCTCGGCGGCGGCGACGACCTCCTCCATGAGGTCGTCCACCTCGCCCCGGGAGAGGCGTTCGACGACCCGGGTGGCCGGGATGGGCTCGGCCGGGTCGAGGCTGGTGGTGAGCCGGACCAGCGCGACGGAACGGTCCGGGCCCCCGTCGCGGGTCGCCTGCGCGAGGGGCTTGTGGAACCCGACGGCCACCCCGCGGGCATCGAGCGCGCGCAGCAGCCCCAGGCAGGTGGACGTGAGTCCGGCGCCGTGGCCGGTGGGGACGACGAGGAGGACACGGGCCATGGACCCAGCCTCCCCCACCTCGCACCGCGATGCGCGCGTACCGCGCCCTGGCTCAGCCCTGCCCGACGATCCCCACGGTGTCGCGGGCGATGAGCAGTTCCTCGTCCGTCGGTACGACCATGGCGAGCGGACCGGTATCGGAGGCCACCGTGATGCGACCCGTGGGGGTGGACGTCCGCCCGTGGGCGGCGTTCGCCTCGACGTCCTCCACCAGGCCCAGATGCCGCAGCTTCGTCAGGAGCATCGAGCGGATGTTCACCGCGTTCTCGCCGATGCCGCCCGTGAGCACGAGCGCATCCAGACCACCGAGGGACACCGTGAGGCCGGCCAGGTGCTTCGCGGCGCGGTGCACGAACACGTCGAGGGCGAGCTGCGCGCCCGGATGCCCCTCGGCGGCCCTGCCCGACAGCGTCCGGACGTCGTTGGACACCCCGGACAACGCCAGCAACCCCGACTCGGAGTTCAACTGCCGGACGATCTCGGTGGCGCTCGCCCCCGTACGCTCGGCGACGAACTCGACGACGGCCGGGTCCACGTCGCCCGAGCGGGTCCCCATCACCAGCCCCTCCAGCGGGGTGAGCCCCATGGTCGTGTCGACGGAACGGCCTCCCAGTACAGCCGTTGCACTGCAACCATTCCCGAGATGAGCGACGGCGATCTTCAGTTTCTCCGGATCCGCCCCGGTGGCGTCCTGGAGGATCTGCGACGCCCGCTGAGCGACGAAGCGGTGGCTCGTGCCGTGCATCCCGTAACGGCGGACCCCGAACTCCTCGTACCACTGCGTCGGAACGGCGTAGCGGTACGCGGCCTCGGGCATCGTCTGGTGGAAGGCGGTGTCGAAGACGGCGACGTGCTCGAGCTCGGGCAGGACCTCGCGGGCGGCTTCGATGCCCGCGACGTTGGCGGGGTTGTGCAGCGGAGCGAGCACCGACAACTCCTCGATCTGTCCGAGCACGCGGTCGTCGATGCGCACCGACCCGGGGAACACCTGACCGCCCTGCACCACGCGGTGACCCACCCCGAGCAGTGCAGGGAGGTCCATCCCGGACAGGCGGTGCAGGATCTCCGCCAGGGCCCCGCGGTGGGTCGTGGCGGCGGGCGTGATCGTCTGCGTCCCGGCGGCGGTGCGCAGGTGCACGACGGCATCCGGGCTCCCCAGCCGCTCCCCCAGGCAGGACAGCGACCGCTCCCCCGACCCCGGATCGACCACGGCCAGCTTCACCGAGGAACTGCCACAGTTGACCACCACGACCGACCCACCCGTACTGCTCACGGCAGCACTCCTCCCGTTGCGCGACGGGTGCTCCCCCGCCCGCGGCAGCCTTGCACGACCACACCCCGCGCCACACCCCGCACCACAC
>JBPBQU010000504.1:0-2034 GCA_050955085.1 Janthinobacterium lividum
CCGAGGAGCTGCGGCGCCGGATCCCCGGGGCCCGTCGCGTCGACCTCCCGGGGGTCGCCCACCTGCCGTATCTGGAGAACCCGGCGCTCGTCGCACGGGTGATCGCGGGTGCGTTGTGAGGCGGCGCTGGCCGCCGGCCCTGCCTCCCGGTGAACTCGGCACCGTCGTGCACGGGCCCATCGTGTTGCCCGTGCGGACCGTGAGCTGGCCCGAGATCGGCCTGCCTGAAACGAGGACGACCCTCGTGCTCGATCGCGGTGAGCTCGAGGAGCGGGTCCTGCGGTTGCTGGGGTGACGCTGGGCGCTCCGGCCCGCTCGGCAGGGCGGTGGTCCGTCGGGGCGGGTGGTGTCCGCGACACGGCAGGAGAATGTACACGTCACCCGACAGCGGGAGCGCGCGTTCCATGCGCAGCACCGAGTGGGGCCAGTCGTTCAGCACCACGACGAGCGGGGCGGATGCGGACGTGGTTCTCCTGGGCGCGGCCGCCGCAATCTGCACCTACGACGCCACGAGCTCGCACCACAGCCCTGATGTCCAGCCCCGATGTCCAGCCCCGATGTCCAGCCCCGATGTCCAGGCCCGAGGTGCAGACCCGGTGGGGAGGCGGGGTGCGCAGGCCGGGTGGGGAGGCTCACGCCGACGTGAGGACTGCGGCGGGGGTCCTGTAAGCTCACCTATCGTGCCCGTGAGGGCACGCGCCGCCTTAGCTCAGTCGGCCAGAGCGACGCACTCGTAATGCGTAGGTCCGGGGTTCGATTCCCCGAGGCGGCTCGTTGCGGGACGGGGTCGCCCCTGAGGGGGCGGCCCCGTTGTGCTGACCGGAGGAGACGCAGGCCCTTGCTCCACCTTGTCGGCGCTCAGCTGCCGAGCACCGGTCATCTTCGGAACGCGGGTCTGCTCGACCCCGCCTCCCATGCCCACAGTTCCTGGTTCCTGGCCCTCATCGTCCTGCTCGCCGCCGTCCTCGTCGGGGCGATCCTTCCGGTGATCCCCACCGGGGCAGCCGTCTCGGCCATGGCTGCCCTGGCGTTGCACCGGTCGGTGCTCTCGTTGGTCGAGGTCCTCGTCGTCGGGGCGGTCGCGGCCTACGTGGGTGACGTCGTCCTCTATGCACTGCTGCACTCCTCCGAGACCCGCGTCAGTCGGTTCCTGCACCGGCGCAGCTCGTTGGGCAAGGCCGCCGACTACATCCAGGATCTCGGGGAACGCCTGGCCCGCCACGACGTCCGGACCCTGTTGACCTCGCGACTGCTGCCGGGGGCGAGGGTCCCCGTCATGATCGCCGCGGCGTCGACGAAGTACCCCGTGCATCGGTTCGCGGTCGCGAACGTCGTCCCCGCACTCAGTTGGGCGCTCGCCTACGCGGCCATCGGTCTCGCCGGACGCAGCGTGAGCGAGCGGCCGTGGGTGGGGGTGCTTGTCGCCATCGGGTTCGGGATCGTGGCTTCCGCACTCGTCAGTCTCGTGCAGCGCCGGCGCGGGAACCGCTGAGGCCGTCGCACACGGGGTCGACCGGGTTGCCCCGAGTGCGCTCCGCTCAGGGGCGCAGCAGCACCTTGAGGGCTCCGGATCGGGCCGCGAGGACGTCGAGCGCCGCGCGCGCGTCGGCGAGGTCGAATTCGTGGGTGATGAGCGGGGTCGGGTCCAGCGTTCCGGCGGCGAACGCCCGCACGGCGTAGGCCCAGGCGCGGGTGGGGGCGCCGAAGACGGTCAGGACGTGGACGTTGCGCGCGACGAGTTCGAGGGAGCTGAGGTCGTCCGCATCGGTCGCGGGGATGCCGGTGAGGACGGCCCGGCCGCCCCGGCGGCAGAGCCGGACGGTGGTGCGGGCGACCCCCGGGACGCCGGCCGCTTCGATCACGGCGTCGAACGTGCCGTCCGCCAGGGAGGCGGCATCGCCCGTGTAATGGGTGGCCCCGCAGGTCGTGGCCAGCTCACGGCGGGTCTCGTTGTGGTGCACCACGGTGATCTCGCACCCCACCCCGCGCAGCAGCTGCACGGCGAGCAGGCCAAGAGTTCCGGCACCGATCACG